>DUHG01000090.1:683-10422 GCA_013330975.1 Candidatus Bathyarchaeota archaeon | reverse complement strand
TCTTTTTCCACTTACCATACTCTATGGTCCCTTACTACTAGTTTTAACCTTAGCTTCCTCAGAAGCAACTTCTCCTTGCTCATTGACCAACCCGCTGACAAGCTTAACGAACACATCATCCAAGCTGTCTTGGAGCGTCTGAATTTGCCCCCAATCCATCCCTGACTGTTCAGCAGCTGCCAGTGCAGCAAGTGCATCAATCTTCTCTTCAAGCGGTATTACGATTCTTCCTCGGGTTCTGTCGTAGTTAACCTCCAACTCGGTATTTGCTTTGATATAATCGGCAAGCTTTTCACTTCCATGAATTTCCAATCTTTCGCCCGAACCGTGCTGCTGAATGATTTCTTCGGATGTACCCATGGCTACAATCCTTCCATGATCCATGATGGCTACTCTGTCGGACAGTTGTTGTGCCTCATCAAGGTAATGGGTCGTTAAGACGATTGTATTGCCTTTTGCCTTAAGTCCGCGTATTACATCCCAGATGGCTCGCCTTGCGTTAGGGTCAAGACCAGTGGTGGGTTCATCGAGGAAGAGCAATTCAGGTGAGTTAACCAGCGAGAGGGCGAGTCCTGTTTTCTGTTTCTGACCACCCGAAAGGTTGTCGAAGTTGACTCTAGCTGAGTCTTCCAGCAAAACCTCCTTCAAAATTTCGTCAGGATCAACTTTCACGTTGAAGAGTTCAGCATAATAGATGATAGCTTCCCTCGGAGTTGTTTTTTCCATAAAAGTAAACTCCTGAGGAATAACGCCAATTCTTTTATGAAGATCGTAGCCGCTCTTCCAAGGGTCAAGACCGAGAACCGTCACGCTTCCTCCATCTCTTTCCCGCAACCCCTCCAAGATTTCAATGCATGTCGTTTTGCCTGCCCCGTTCGGACCTAGAAGGCCAAAGACTTCACCTTTGTTAACCGTGAAGGAGACGTCATCTACTGCCTTCAAATCTCCATAATGCTTCTTTAGGGATGAAACTTCAATCGGCAACATGTCATGTCATTTTCTTTCAGTTTTTACAGGCTACAAACTGATGTCTTTTCCAAGATACATCCTGTTAGAAATATAACTTTCGCTACAGTTCACATGAAAATTAACCTAAGCGTTTGACTTCTGAATGCTAAATAATGCAACTACACCACCTTGCACGCACCTATAGTGCCAGCACCTACGAAAGATAACAAGCTGTTGGGAATATGATAGTCAAATCCCGTCCTCTGAGACTAGTGAGGGCTTGGGTCAATTGGCTGTCTGGCAGACTTCAGCTATTTCATTTCTAATGTTTTTGATGTCCCCTTAAAGTTAATCTGGGATCAATAGGTCAGCCAACGCAGATTCCACCTCGCGTTGTCTAGAACGGTTCCTTTCACTGATTGCAAAACATGTAAATTGTTAGCCGCCCTTATTGGGCAATCTGTCAATAAGGTTGTTGTGTTATGCACCTGGGTGATGCTCCCAAAAAAGCTGATGAACGAAACGATTCAAGGGCTTCACGGTACATTGAAGAATGGAAATCCAGGCTGATAGACCTCTCCCGCCGAAACAAGCTGCTATATTTCACACACACCAAAAGAGGAAATCTATCGATCACCCACCCCGACCCAGAAACAGTGTTCAACAGGCTCGTTCACAAAAAACGCAACATGGAGTTCTGGCTCCCCCCAGAAGAAGCAATCACCGAACTTCAAGCCATCCCCAAAACCCAAAAATCATTCCCTGCTCACACCGATAGACCAACAGCAAACCAAATGGCATGCGACGAAACCAACAGAAAAGAGATAGAAAAAAAGCTGACAAAACTCAGCAGGCGTGCACTCTCCGACTACAGGGAACGGGGTGTGCGCATACTATATGCAGCTTTCGGAAAACTCAACTGGAGAGAAAAAAACACAAACGAAGAAATACACAGCCCGCTCATCCTCGTGCCAATAGAACTAACAAGAAGATCCGTCTGGGAACCGTTCACAATCTCAGTCCCACCTGTCGAAGAGACTGCGATTGCAAACCCAGCTTTACAAGCAAAACTCAAAACCGACGCCAAAATCGATCTGCCCCCCTTCCCCGAAAACGGCGACAGGGGCAGCCTAATCAACTACCTAAACTCCGTTTCCCAACTCGTACAGAAACTTGGATGGACCGTAGAAACAAACCTGGAAATAGGGCTCTTCTCATTCCACAAACTCGTCATCTACAGAGACCTCGAAGCCAACGCGGTCTCGGTCGCACGCCACCCCATAGTCCGCGCCATCGCAGGCATCAAAGACACACCCCTAATAATGGATTCACTCCCAGAAGAAAAAGACGTAGACCAAATCGAAGACCCCGAAAAAATCTTCCAAGTCCTAGACGCCGACAGCAGCCAACGCGTCTCAATCAACTACGCCCTAAGAGGACAAAGCTTCGTCATGCAGGGTCCACCAGGTACAGGCAAAAGCCAAACAATCGCCAACATCATAGCCGAATGCATAGCGCGAGGCAAATCCGTGCTTTTCGTTAGCGAGAAAATGGCAGCCCTAGAAGTAGTCTACAAGCGGCTAAAAGAAGTCGGTCTTGCTCCATTCTGCCTCGAGCTTCACAGCAGCAAAGCCAACAAGCAAGAAGTCGTCGCCGAACTCGTCCGATGCCTAAAGGAACGGCTTGTCCCACAAAGACTTCCTTTGGCAAGCGACTTCGAGAAACTGAACGAGCTTCAGGAAGCCCTCAACGGCTACGTTCAATCCCTCCACAAGAAACACCCCACCCTCCAGATGAGCCCGTATGAAGTTCTCAGCACATTATCAAGCTTAGAACCAACCCCATCAATCCCGGTCGAGCTCCCTAAAATAGCAGGTTTAAGCCCCCAAAAAATGCGGGAACTCGAAAACCTGATGAATCACTTGTGCAGCGTCTGGCAAGTGGTCGAGGAAGAAGACTTCCCCTGGCGCGGATACCGCGAAAACAACTACACACTCGACACCCGATCAGAGATTTCAAGATTCCTCGAAGACATCATCTCAAAGATAGACCTGCTAAGACTAGAATCTGCCGATTTCTCCAAACTACTCGGCTTGGACCCGCCAAACAGACTCACACAAGTAGACTGGTTAATCGAAATAGGCAAACTCCTCACGGAGAGCCCCAAACCCGAAGCCTCATGGATCACCCATCCAAACATTTACACGCTAATCCAAGAGGCCAAGGCTCTTCAAGATATGTTCCATTGGCGACAAACAACCCGAACCCGCCTGCTAACTTCCTACGAAGAATCTTTCTTCAGCCTTGATCCGAACAAATCCATCGAAATCGAACAAGCATTAAACGCCTTAACCCAATCGATCAATCCAAGCAGCATCGAAGAGGGCGAACTCCTGCAAAAACGAGAAAGACTCTCGAAATTCCTATCACTTACGGACGGACTCCTTGACAAATGGACCAAGTTCTGCAAAGAACTCATCCGACAATTCAACCTACCAACAAACAGCCTAACAGTAGAACGCGTAAGAAACTTGTCCCGCATCACCCAACTCTGTTCAGCTAAAAACAAACCGGAAACCGCATGGTTCAACCCGGCCAACTTCAATAAATTGCAGGAAACGTTACCCAAAGCAAGGAAAAACTTCGAAGACCACAAAACGCTCAGAGATAGAATCGAAAAAACCTACACCAACGAAATCTACACACTTAATCTCGACCAGCTGATTGCACGCTACGGTGGACCCAACAAGGGATCGCTACGGTGGTTCAGACCAAGCTACCATCGAGACCAAAAGAACATTGCACTGACAACTCTCGAAGGCAAAGTGCCCAAAACCGTGCTAAAGGACCTCGTCGAAGCTCGCAGAATACTACAGCTACAAGCAGAAATAGCAGCCAACGCAGACATGCTAAAACAACTATTGGGTCACTTCTATGAAGGCTCCCGCACAGATTTTGAAACCGTCGAAAGAGCAATTGCTGCAGCATCTGAAATATTCACGCTATCAGGACAAGACCCGATCCCAGAAAACCTATCGAAACTGGCATCCCATGGAACAGATCCTCCACAACAAATTCAAAAGCTGGGGGCAGAGCTTCAAGAATCGCTAAATGACTGGTCCCGGCTCCTCGAAGAACTCAGCTCAATTATCCCAACCTCCAGTTTACCAAACTCAAAACTCCCAATCTACAAAACACAGCTAACGGAACTCCAAGAATGGGCAAACAATACAGAAGCAAAACTCAGCAACCTCTTCGTAACGGAACAGGAAGCAGTCGTAACCTACAAAACTGAACCCCAAAACTACAAGCAACTCACAGATGACCTGAAAACCTCAGAAACCCTTCAGCAAAAAGAAAGCGCTTTCCTCAAACAAACAACCCTCCTAAAAGCCAAATTCGGCCCAAGATTCCAAGAATTCAACACCGACTGGAAAGACATCCTGAGCGTTCTCGAATGGACCAAAAAAGTCCAACTACTATTCGATACTACAAAAATACCCGAAACCTATACAAAACTAATCTCAACCGGACCTGAAAACGCTCCACCAACAGAAAACCTCGTTAGATACCGAGATAACGCCTTGCAGGCTCTGTCAACCTTCGAATCCCGCTTCGAGAACGAACTGACCTACGAAGGCCAGAAACTCCATCAGGCAACCATCGAATCAATCCATAAAAAATTCATCACTCTTCGCGATAGAGTAGACGACATGAGACTATGGGTAGACTTCAAAGACACGGAAGACAAATTCGCCCTCGTTGGTCTAGCCCCTTTCTTCACTCGCCTAACCAAACAAGCACCACCCGCCTCGCAACTCGTCGGCATTATTAGAAAAGGCACCTACCAAGAATGGATCAACAACCTGTACTCAGAAGACAACTGCCTAGGCCAATTCAGACGTGCACACCAAGAAAAAACCATAGCTGAATTCAGAAAAATCGACCAAGATCTAATCCGCCTCTCACCCAACAGAGTCATAGACAAAGCCAACCAACGAAAACCACAAGACATTCTCATCCAAGCCGAAGACACAGAAATGGGAATCTTGCTCAAAGAATCAGCAAAAAAGAGGCGACTCATGCCCATCCGCGCCCTCCTCCAAAGAATTCCCAACCTACTGCACCGACTCAAGCCCTGCCTACTCATGAGCCCCATATCAGTCAGCCAGTTCCTCCCGCCTGACCCAGCCAAATTCGACATAATCCTATATGACGAAGCATCGCAGATAGTACCCGAAGACGCCATCGGTTCCATCTACCGCGGAAAAACCATAGTCGTCGCAGGAGACAACAAACAGCTACCGCCCACGTCTTTCTTCCAAAAATCCCTAATAGAAGACATCGACTGGGACGAACTAACCGAAGGAGAAATCGAAGTCTTCGACAGCATTCTCGACGAATGCATAGGAATCAGACTACCAGTTAAAACCCTGCGCTGGCACTACCGCAGCAGACACGAACAACTAATAGCATTTTCAAACAATCGATTCTACGACGGCAATCTAATAACTTTCCCAGCCGCAAAGGCAGAACACGAATCCCTAGGCATAAAACTACACCAAATAAAGAACGCCGTCTACGACAGAGGCGGATTACGAAACAACCCCATAGAGGCAGAAACCGTCGCAAACCTCGTCTTTGAACACTTTCAAAAACATCCCGAGAAAACACTCGGAGTCGTAACCTTCAGCATAGCCCAAATGGAGACGATTGAAGAAGCCCTCGAACGCCGTTTAAGAGACCATCCCGAACACGAGCACTTCTTCAAAGAAGACAGACTCGAAGGCTTCTTCGTCAAAAATCTGGAAAACGTCCAAGGCGATGAACGCGACGTGATAATATTCAGCATAGGTTATGGCCGAGACCCCAGAGGACAAATGACCCTAAACTTTGGACCACTGAACAAGGCAGGCGGCGAAAGGCGTTTAAACGTTGCAGTCACCCGTGCCCGGGAAAAGATTGTCCTTGTCACATCAATCAAGTCAATCGACATGAATGTCGGTCCTGCAAGCCCAGCTGGAGTTCTTGCATTGCGAGGCTACCTCGAATACGCCGAAAAAACCTGCGAAACAACAGAGCCGACTCAGTCGACTCCAAAATTCGATTCGCTCCTTGAAGAAACAGTAGCCTCAGAAATCCAACACTTCGATTTCGCAGTCTCTTCCAAGGTTGGCAGCAGCACTTACCCGATAGACATTGCCGTGGTTGACCCGGCAAATCCAGGCTGCTACCTACTAGGCATAGAATGCGACGGCTCAACGTACCGAGCAAGCAACAGCGCCAGAGACAGAGACCGACTGAGAAACCAAGTGCTCAGACAACTCGGATGGAAAATATACCGTATCTGGTCTCCAGACTGGGTAGCACGACGAGACTCTGAAGTTCGACAATTGCGAGAAGCTATCGAAGAAGCCTGCAAATCGCAGACAGAAGGAACACCCCTAGAACACTCAGAACTCGAAGCCAAACAAAACGGCATTGCACAAAAAAACGAAATCATCCAAACCAAATTCGGAGGTGCCGAACTAATCGGGGTCCCCTACAAAGTCCACACACTGAAAGCCTATTTTGATCCATATGTCAGAGTCTCCCTCTCAAGATACCCATACACGTCGGTCCAGAAGAACGAATTTCACTTCCCAGAAAACCGTGTGTTGCAAAGCCGCCTGCTAGAAGAACTCGTAAGAGAAGAAGGTCCAATCCATCTCGAATACGTCGTCCAAAGACTCGTGGCCACGTGGGGAGTAAATCGGACAACCCAAAAGGCAACCTATGCAGTTAAAGAAGCCCTCAACCTCCTAATCAAAGACCACCGAGTAGCCGTCAAAGGCGAATTCCTCTGGCCAAACGACCTTCAAGAAGTTCAGGTGCGTGTGCCAGACCCCGGAATACCCGAAACCATCCGACCGCCATCACACATCCCTCCAGAAGAAATCGAAAACGCTATGAAACTAATAGTCCAATATGCCCTGAGCATCAGTACAGAATCGCTCATGACCGAAACCGCAAAACTGTTCGGGTTTCCACATTCAGGTCAAAAAGCCAAAACAAAATTCCAAGAAGTATTCGAGAGAATGGCAAGGCAGAAAAAACTCATTCTTTTCAACAACACGGTCACGATGCCACAATGCCCAGAAACCCTTACATAGACAGAAACACCCGGAACAACAACCAGACAGAAAAACTCAGTGAACGATATTGAGCGAGTGGAAGTTTGGTTTGCGGGAAGGCAACTGTTTTGCTTGTGAGTGTGGCGCCTATGATGAGGGCAAATAGGGGTTCTTCTTGGTCAGGAAGGCGCGGTTCTTGCTCATGTCTCTCTCCGCTGTATTTCTGCTCGATAATCGGATGTAAGCTCTATTCCTCTTTCCGAAAAACAAGCGCTCCTTCAACAAGCATTGTGCCAAATGGGCGCAAGCAAAAAAGGTGTGGGTCTTGGCATTGCAACACTTATCACAGTGGCTGCAGTTGGTGCTGTAATAGTGCTGATGCTCAAGAAACGGCAATGAAGCTACAAGCACGAAAATCACTTTCCCACTTTTTTCATCCGAACAAAGAACCGTCACTTCAGTTTTAAATAATACTTGTCAACAAGTAATTAAGTAGTTTTGTGGGTGAATAGACAACATGAAGAACACCCTACATAAACTGGCAATTGCTGTTTTGCTTTTTCTTCTCATCTCGACATTAGCTTCAAGCCTAAACACTAATGAAAACGCTGAAGCTGAAATCGGTGAAAAAGGATATTTTGAAGGAGATGTCCCCCTCCGCGGCGTCTATCTGCAATCAATCAATTGCTACCCAACTTTCGGAGTAGACAAGAACGAGGATGGAGTAATGGACGCAGGCTATACCTTTGACCTCGATGGTAATGGTGTTGAAGAAACAGTCTACCTCGAAGAGCCCCTGATTGTAGATCTGGCAGCTAATGGTTTCTATCCAGGCGACATGATAATGATCAGCCACAAACAAAGCGTACGCAACGTCGTTTGGAACCAAATATACTATTTTAATCTTTTCGGGCTTTTCAGCTCTTCCACTGAGTTGTACGCGGATAACTGGCTCTACAAACCCAGCAGCTCACACCTGAAGTGGCCAATGATTGGACCCATCAATAGAGTACCCGGCGCCATCGACGCGGCTCTAGGCGGCTACGATCATGGACCTGGAGACAACACAAACATATGGAAACAGGGCCAAGAGGTTGAAAATGACATAACTGAGGATTTTCAGATACGGGGACACGTGCAATATAGCGAGGGAAGCAATGGCGTTCAATGGACTCCAAACACTTGGGCTTTCTCAAATGCTTTCTGGATTAGGATACCACCCGGAGCAAAGTACCTGTTTGTTCAGAGAGTTGGCTACTGGCTTCTTGACCATATTGGCTATGTAAGGGTTACAATTGATAAAGACAGCGATGGTGATGCTATTCCGGACTCTTGGGAGAAGCAGCATATAGATTTCAACAAGGACGGAATGCCTGACTTGGTTCTTGCTGGTGCTGACCCACTTAAAAAAGACATCTATGTCGAAGTTGATTATATGGAAGGTCATGAACCTAGTCAAGCTGCTCTCGATGATGTTGTGGCAGCCTTCAGAAACTGCCCTCAAACAGTGAAAAATGGTCCGATCAGCGTCCACTTAGAGGTAGATGACTCAGAGCCAATGGTTCTGGAACATCAGAACGTTATCCGCGCTTGGGACCGCTTCGACAAGATTAAGGAAACGTATTTTGGAACTTTAACCCAGAAAGTTGGTGATTACGCGGAATTCGCTCTGCTTGCTAAGGCCTACGTTTATCATTACTGTCTTTTCGTGCATGGAGTTGAGACTTGGAATGGAACAGACTGGAGAGCAGGCGCCGCGGGATACGGAGAGACATACGGAAATGACTTCATTGTATCCTTAGGCATAGGGTTCGAGGGAGAAACCGGAAGTCGTGATCAACAGGCAGCCACGTTCATGCATGAGCTGGGACACAATTTAGGTTTGCTACACGGAGGAGGCGACAGAATAAACTACAAGCCAAACTATCTGAGCATCATGAATTACCTTTTTCTATTTGACGGAAACCCCCTTCGCAACAGACCTCTAACATTCTCAAGCGCAAAACTGGCTTCTCTGGACGAAGCGGAACTAGATGAGCCCAAAGGTGTGAAGGGCGCAAACTGGGACTGGACCGTTCATTCCGGCTTTCTTCAAACAACTGCAGGACCGACCTATATTCCCTTGGCAGTGCTAACGTCGTTTGGAATAGACTGGAACAACAATGGAGACGACACGGAAACAAACGTCAAAGCAAACGTTAACAACTATCCTAAATATGGTTACGTCAGCCAAGATTCAGAAGTCCTTGAAGGCCATGACGATTGGTCAAACATTCGCTTCGATTTCCATCAGAGCAAGAACTTTGCCAAAGGCGTGCACGTTTCTGCTTCTGGCAAGGAAGAGACAGTTGAGGAAATAACTTGGGAGATTGTCAAAGCAATGCAAGACGATGGCAATAGCATGGTCGGAGGACCAACCGGTCCAGTGCAGGTACTTGATGTTCCTTCACAGGGTTCAACGGAGAAGCCAGACTCAGGGTCACAGGTAGAAACGAGTTATCTTGTTGTTGGAGTAGTCGTGGCAGTTGTTGCGGTAGCTGTAATTTCCGTATTGCTGATTGTCAGGAAACGCAGGAAATAGCGCTGCAAAAACTTCACTTTCCTTTTTTTGTTCTTGAAATCCTCAGGGCTTTCTTGTTCATGTGGGTTCAAGCTTCACTAAAACCACTGTTCCAAAT
>DUHG01000090.1:0-652 GCA_013330975.1 Candidatus Bathyarchaeota archaeon | reverse complement strand
TGCATGAGACTTCCCGCATAACAGAAAGAGTATCATTATTGAAGCTGAACATCGGCGGAATCAACAATCGAGCATTCACTCCAAGCTGCTGCCTTATTCGACTTCTCGCCTGAAAAAGCAAATCTCTCTGTTCACTCACCGAAAGAGCTCCCAGATCTTCATGTTCCAAACCATGAATACCCACCTCAGAGCCAGAATTGATCGCTAATCGTACAGCCTCAAGAACCTCAATGTCTTCACCCAACATGCCTGAAATGACACCCAGACTCAACTCCAGATCCGCTTCAACACCATAATGCAAAAGAAACAGCTGAGCGTCCCTGAAGGCAAAATCCTGAATGTCATCAACACGAAGAACAACAAACCGCTCAGGACGCTTTCTCAACCCGCCAACAGTAAAGGCGACAAGAACCACTGCCACCAGGATCAACGACAAAAAGAAAACAGCAAACCTCTTTCTCGAACCAAACCTCACGTAAATCACCTCGTCATCCAACGATTCTTCCTAAACGTCCACAAAGCAGGAATTAGCAACCAAGGAAGCGCGAAAGAAGCTATCAGATTCATGAGCGGCTTATATTTCCAGTTTCTAGCCTTTGGCTCCCTAACCTTATAGTCGAGCCCCGCAGCCAACCCGACCAAACCTTGCCCG
>DUHG01000167.1 GCA_013330975.1 Candidatus Bathyarchaeota archaeon | reverse complement strand
ATATGACTGATAAGCTTGAACAAATAGCTCCTGAAGTTTTTGGGGCAATCGTTCGAAAGCACCAACGAAATCCTTGGACTCAACAGCTAGATGGCTGAGCATAGCTCTCTCATATCGCAGTTGTCTAGGAAAATCGCGCAACGCTTTCTTATAGTCTTGAGTCGCAAGGAGCTCGCTTCGGGCTTGCACCGATTCAGGACGTTCATACTCGCTTGTCTCGGCAAGGAATAGCACTGCTGCCCTCTCAAAATCTCCTTTGATAATCGATTTTCCAACAAGATGCGTTATTGGTCGTCTTGTCCCAAATCGTTGGTGCCCGAAAAAATTTGGAATTCCGCCAAAGCTCTCTAGCTCACTTACCGTTTCTGCAATCCTAGTGGCAGCGCTATTTGCTCCTTTCTTGATGTCTCTTATTTTTATTCTAAACTTGTTGCCCAGCAAGTAGAAAGGTGCAAGCCCATCGCGAAAGTACCCCAATGGTCTCACTTCCATGCCTGGCACGCTAATTCCTGAAACAGCTTTCGCGGACACGCCCCTAATTGTTATGTGCTGAGCCGTTACTGCTCTCGCATCTTTCATTCCAGCAATCTGAATCCGGCTCTGGCTTATTCCCAGTTCTTTCGCTATACGCAATACCGCGCCCAAAGTGTCCAAGTTGCGTTTGATCAGAACACAGAGAAGATAGTCCTGCTCCTGACTTGTAGCTCCCAAAGCTCTTTTCTCAGCTTGTCCTTCGACTCCGGCAACGGAACCGTCAACAAGAGTCTCCTCTACGACAAAATCATCGATTGCTTCTCGAATAATTCCATCTATGCCCGGAGTTTTGGAAACATATACTCTCATCCCAAGCGTTTCATCTATAACTGGAACCTGCAAAACCAAGACGCCTTCTCTAAAGCAGAGGAAGCTTGAGTGTCAGTCTATCAATCATACGGGCAGGGGCAGGACCGATGCCCAAGCAGGTCACGGTGCCTTCAGGAATCTGGGTCAGCCCACTGTCAACGATGAGAGCATTTGGAAGACCAAGTTCCTTGGATTGTGTCTCGAGTTCTTTTAGCTCCTTTTCGTCCTTGACCTTAACAGCAATTTTTCGCTGTCCTTCAAAAATCCAGGCTTCCCACCATATTCGGTGGCGCTTATGGGCTTCTTCAGCTGCAGCGACTGCAGCGTGACCTGCCTGCGCTGCAATTTTTCCTTTACCCAATTTCAGATCACTTCGAAAAACTAAGACTTGCTTATACTCGAATTCGCCCATGATAATCCTCAGCTGCGACGATTGAAGTTACAGTATGACGCTTTAAGGATTTGCCGTCAAATAAAGCAGAAGGAGGTAGGCTAGACCGACAAACAGGGCCGGCTTGCCTATAGTTCTGAGAAGGGTTTGCCCTTGGAGGTCAATCTCATCTACATCTCTCAATGCCTCACTCAATTTGAACTTGTGGCTGAATCGCAGCGCATCATCAATTTTCCTATCAGACAAAGAGTAAATGAACTTGCGCGCAATCAACATTGTTCTGAAATCAAAACCTAGCTTTCTGTCACAAAGATCTTGATATTGCTTGAGAAAGTTGGAAGATGTGTTGTTCTTTCTTATGGCTTCAGCAACAACTTCAGCAGCTATTTTGGCACAGGTCAGGCCGAAAACTACTCCTCCGCCTGTTGTTGGCTTAACCTGAGAAGCCGCGTCTCCAACCACCAAGAATCCATTGGCATAAGTTCTGAGTATAGGTCCGCCAAGACTTATCGAATGGAAAGTCGTCTGCCTAACTTTTGCTTTTGAAAGCTGCTTCGATGCAGCGGGGTGTCTCGATAGGACTTTCTGGAAAAGCTCTTTTGGACTTCCTCGTGTTGCGGCTAAGCCAACTTTTGCGGTGCCATCGCGCCTGGGCATAAGCCAGGCGTAGAATCCTGGTGCATAATCACTGCCTAGATAGACTTCGACTTCGTCGCTGACTACATCCTCAACATTCTCGACTTCCGCTTCCACACCATAAACAATCTCTTTGCGAGTGGGAACTGCCAATTCCGCCTGCCTTACTAGTCTGGAAGAAATTCCTTCACAATCCACAACAACTCTGGCTTCAGATTGTCTTTCGCCAAGCCTCAACTGGTCCACATTTACGCCAAAAACTCTCCCGTTCCTAACAACCAGAGACTTTGCCCGGGAGTTTAGCAAAACTGTCGCTCCTGCTTCTGTTGCCTTCTGCATTAGAAATCTATCAAACAAAATGCGGTTCACAGAACATGTGACAGGTTTCCGCAGTCGCACCGAGAACTTTGTGCCTTTCGCTGAATAGAAGTTTGCCCCAGAGTAAGTGTTCTCAACAATACCGCTCGGAAGTTTGTCCAACCCCAGAGACTTCAGACCTCGAATACTCAAATGCCCTGCACAATGGGATGGAACCCCAACTTTGGCGTGTTCTTCAAAAACTGTAACATCAATTCCGAGTTTCGAAAGGTTCCACGCTGCAAAAGCTCCAACGGGCCCGCAACCCACAACTACCGCGTCTGAAGCCGTGTTCATTTGCTTACACGCGGAACCTGGCTCTCGTTTCTACTGAATGAGTTCGATGCGCCGCTTTCCCCTTGCCAAAGAAGTTGTGCGAATTTTTCCAGCGACTTCCAGCTGCATTAGAAGTTCATTGAAGTCTTTGAATCCCAGATCTCCGTATTCATCTTTCAAGGCATCAAATAGGTCATCGTCCGTCATGTCGCCTTTCTTGCCCAAGACTTCAATTAGAGTATAATTGGCAGGGCGGGTTTTCCAGGTTTTAGTCGGAGACATTTTCTTCATCCCTATGCTACAGGCGTTGCTGGCTTCTGAACTTGCCGTACTTGCTGCATGAAACTCTTGTACCACTTTTCCATATCGGGACTCACAGAAGGACCCACTTCTTTAATGGCGTCCTGGAAGTCTTTCATTGTAACTTCGCCTGCTTTAACATCTCTTCTTAGTGCATGCATCGCAGCCTCCCTGCACAAAGACTCGATATCTGCACCAGAATAGTACTTCGTAAGTGTGGCGAGTTGACCCGGATCTACATCTTTTGCCGTGGGCATATCTTTCGTGTAGATTTTGAATATCTGGAGCCTGCTCTTTTCGTCTGGTTCTGAAACGTAGATTAATCTGTCAAATCTTCCGGGTCGAAGTACAGCCGGGTCAACCACGTCAGGTCTATTAGTGGCTGCAATGACAACAATGTCTTGAAGTGTGACTATTCCATCCATTTCGGTTAATAACTGGCTTATCACGCGTTCAGAAACACCGCTGTCAGAAAAACCTCCTCCTCTCCGGGGTGTTAGAGAATCCATTTCATCCAAGAATATCACCGCAGGTGCTGCCATACGAGCTTTCCGAAAGACTTCCCGAATAGCTTTCTCTGACTCTCCAACCCATTTGGAAAAGACTTCAGGTCCCTTTATTGAAATAAAATTTGCTTCGCTTTCTGTCGCGACCGCTCTGGCAAGCAATGTCTTCCCGCATCCTGGCGGACCGTACAATAATATTCCTTTGGGCGGCTTGATTCCCAAACGCGTGAACACCTCTGGGGTCTTCAGCGGCCACTCAACGGCTTCCTTCAAATGCTGCTTCACATCTTCAAGCCCACCCGCATCATCCCAGTGGACGGTTGAAACCTCAATGTACACTTCCCGCATGGCGGTTGGCGTTACCTCTTTGTAAGCGTTAATGAAATCATCCATTCTAACATCCATCTTTTCGAGCACGGCTGGTGGTATGCGTTCCTCTTCGAGGTTTATCTGCGGCAAGTACCTTCGAAGCGCTTTCATCGCGGTTTCTCTTCCCAATGCTGACAAGTCAGCTCCAGTGTATCCATGTGTCATATCGGCAAGCTTCTTCAGATCCACATCCTCAGCCAGAGGCATCCCTCTCGTGTGAATCTGCAAAACTTCGTGTCTTCCGACTTTGTCTGGGACTCCAATTTCAATTTCCCTATCGAACCTTCCCGGTCGCCTTAATGCTGGATCAAGAGCGCTTGGTCTATTGGTTGCCCCGATAACTATGACATTGCCTCTGCCTGATAAGCCATCCATAAGAGCTAGAAGCTGTGCAACGACGCGTCTTTCAACTTCGCCGGTAACTTCCTCTCTTTTGGGCGCTATAGCATCGAGTTCGTCAACAAATATTATGCTCGGGGCATTCTGTTGGGCTTGTTGGAAGATCTCGCGCAGTCGAGCTTCGGACTCACCATAGAATTTGCTCATTATCTCTGGTCCGTTTATCGAGTAGAAATTGGCTTCTGACTCATTTGCCACAGCTCTTGCGAGGAGTGTTTTGCCGCAACCCGGCGGCCCATGCAGCAACACACCTTTTGGCGGTTCGATGCCCAATCGCTGAAAGAGTTCAGGATGCCTGAGAGGGAGTTCAACCATTTCGCGGACGCGTTGGATCTCTTCATGCAGTCCGCCAATATCCTCGTAGGTTGTTCTTGGTAATCCCTTTGTTTCAGGTGCAGGCTCGTTTAGAATTGTGAGTCTCGTCTCAGCGGTGACTTTAACGATTCCATGAGGACGAGTCTTCGAGACAGTAAACGGTATGGCATGTCCCAGCATCATAACCAATGTAGTGTCGCCTTCGACCAGCGTGCGTTCCATAAGACGATTTCTTACAAAGTTCGTAAAATCCTCGTCAACGTTCAAACGCATATCAACCGGAGCCAGAGTTAAGCTTAGGGCCGTCTTCACTTTGGCTGGTCGCACCACAACATATTCATTTATTGCAACGCCACTGTTTTTTCTGGTAAAGCCATCTATGCGGATGATGTCTCGGTTCTGGTCTTCGCTGTATGCTGGCCAAGCAATGGCCGAGGTAGTGCGTTTATTTATAATCTCAATTACGTCGCCTGCGCTTATGCCCAGTTTCTGCATGGTTCTTTGATCAATTCTGGCGATGCCTCTTCCAACGTCTCGTTGTCTTGCATCACCTACTCGTAGTTGAACTTCGCTCAAACAGAATCCTTCCTATGTTGCGTAAGGATGAACACGTTGGAAAGGGTCTAATTCCTATATAAAGTTAGAGTACGAAACCTGTAATATGAAGTCATCTGCCAACTGGCTTCAAAGCAAAAACATTGTCCTCGAAAACTCAGAATGTTTCCTTTCTCCGGGGTTATAGCGATTCGCAAAAGCCATTAAAGATTTTAGTCCTTGCTGAAAGTGTTACTGTTTTTCATAATTCTAGAAACCCAGGCTTGTGCTTGTATCACTTTTACTTTCCACGTACACTGAGAGAGCGCTTCACTATTTTGATTCCGTAGTTCCCCATTGCCCCGCCCCCTATCAAAAGTATCGTGAGAACGAGCATCATGTTATAACCTGCGCCATCCCATGAGTTGCCAATAATAGTTTTGAAGAATGTTAGAATCATCCCCTCAGTACCTCCCCTTTTAAACGATTGCGGAATTTCTGCAATTACAATCGTGTACATAACTGCAAAAGCAGCTAGCAAGGCTGCTCCGATTCTGAGCGATTCTTTCCATGTCCAATCCTTCTCGCTCATATTGCCCTTCTCTGTTTTGATGATTTTATATGCGTTGTCCAATTTTGCTTCAAGTAAAGAAGATATTGGTCCTAGAGTTTTTGATGGCTCGCTGGGCGATCTCATTTTGTCTGACCAAAATCACGCACGCCAAACCTAATACCGTAGCCTTTGTAAGCCTTTTCTTCATTGCAAGTGACTTGCTATAACCGTCCAAGTGGCGAACCCAAAATAGGTCGTTTGGATTGGCTCCATAAGCTAGTCGTTAATGTCCCGTTCCACTTATCTGCTCGATCTTCGCACCATTAACGTCTGAACTTGGCTGACTCCTTTGATCTGTCCTATTTCGCTTTCAAACTCATCAACAAGTCCTGTTTGGTCCTCTGGGAATCTAACCTGAACCAGGAGTGCCTTCAAACCAAATGCGACTGGCTCTTCCCCATATCCCGATATAGATGAATTTCGAGGGAGTTTTCCGTCAATCTCCTTCTTCAAGTTGTCAAAATTCTCAACGATGTCTTCTGGAAAAATCTTGTAAGTAACAATCACAGTTCCCATTGTTTATACCCCGCTTCACGGTCCTATGAACCCACACTTGGGGCATTTATAAGGTCGACCAAACTTGCGGCACTTTCCATCTCGCCTAATTTGGATCTCCCCACAACTTGGGCATAAAAACTTGGTCGCCTCTGAACCTGGGGGGATAGGTTTGCCGCAGCTAGTGCATGTTGCAAGCGAAAGCGTTCCAGTTTTTTCTGACATGAAGGATTATCTCCGTGACCGTCTGATACGCTAGTCTCCTTTATATCTGCTGTGCTCCCTCATTCGGAAGTTTATTATCTGCGTTTTCAGCCATATCATTGCAGTGGCTGTTTTGGGAGTAAATCTCAGAAGTCTCATTCCGATACAAAGAATAGCGCTTGAAGAGCTGAGCGGGAAAGTAGTCGCCATAGACGCCTACAATGCAATATATCAGTTCCTCGCGATTATCCGTCAACCCGATGGTACTCCTCTCAAGGATACCACAGGAAAAGTCACAAGTCATCTCAGCGGTTTGTTTTATCGAACAAGCAATCTTGTCGAACTCGGAATAAAACCAATTTACGTTTTTGACGGTTCGCCACCAGCCCTGAAAAGAGCGGAGCTTGAGCGTCGTAGGGAAGTCAAAGTCAAAGCTGCTGTCAAATACCAGAAAGCGGTGGCAAAGGGCAAACTCCGAGAGGCCTTTAAGTATGCCCAGGCAACTTCGAGCATGAGGGACTATATGGAAGATGATAGCAAACGTCTTCTGTCTCTTATGGGTCTTCCATGGGTTCAAGCTCCTAGCGAAGGCGAAGCTCAGGCAGCACATATGACTAAGCGGGGTGATGCAGACTATTGTGCAAGTCAGGACTACGACAGCCTCCTTTTCGGAGCGGAGAAACTCATAAGAAACCTCACGATCTCTGGAAGAAGAAAACTGCCCAGCAAAAAAGTATATGTTGATGTCGTGCCCGAACTCATGGAGTTGAGAAAAGCATTGGAACATCTGGGCATCACTCACGAGCAGCTAATAGACGTGGGCATACTGACAGGCACGGACTTCAACCCTGACGGAATTGAGGGCTTGGGACCAAAAACTGCCTTGAAACTCGTAAAAAAATACAGAACACTTGAAAGTGCGCTGCCGCAAATTAAGGCTGCTCAATTCCCTGTAGAACCCAGACAGATACGCGAAATATTCATGAACCCCGAAGTCACAGAGGTTTATGAGCTGAACTGGGGGGCTCCAGATGAAGAAGGCATCGTTGATTTCTTGGTTAGGCAAAAGGACTTCTCGGAAGAACGTGTAAGAAAAGCAATCAACCGAACTCAGGAGCTCACTGACAAGCTAAAAGGAAAAACAACTCTTGAGAAATGGTTTAGCTAGTCTAAAACCTGTGTCCAAACTCGCCTGTCAGGGGCACAAAAGCGACTCCGCCCAGGTTCTCTTCCCTAATCTTCCCATCCGTTCCCTTTGTTATTTTAACTAGCGTTTGAAACATCGAAACGCTACCCACGGGTATTAGCATTATTCCATCCTGTTTTAGCTGCTCGACCAAGGGTTTGGGCACGTTTGGAGCAGCCGCAGTTACAACAACACGATCATAAGGGGCCTTCTCAGGATATCCCTTGGAACCATCACCGACTGCAATTGTGACACGATCACCGTAACCAGCATTTATGATATTTCTCCTAGCGTTTTCTCCTAGCGCTTGGACAATTTCCAGAGTGTAAACGTGACCCCACTCACTTCTCGGCGAACCTTTGGGCGCTACTGTCTCCGCTATCGTCGCAGCATGCCAGCCGGATCCTCCGCCTACTTCTAGTACTTTGTGACCAACTTCCAATTGAAGGGCTTCGTTCATTATGCAAACCATGTTTCGTCTGGTTCAGGACGAGCTGAGACCATGTGGCGCAGAGATGGTTTGCCCGAAGCCAATTGGAAGCGGAGTATCTACTGCACTGTACGACTTTGAGTTAGAAGAAAGAAACTTGCTTCGAGGGACTATACGCATGCTGCTGATGACTTTGGGGTTGCGGAGTATGCCTTGTTTAATCAGATTATCAATGAGTTTTTCCCAGTCATTCTTTTCCAGAACAAACACCACGAAGAGTAGTTGTGAAGGTTACTTTTTAACATGCTCGTTTAGGAACTCCGGGAGAAAAGGAGGATGAAAGTTACTTAACCGTCACCGACTTTGCCAGGTTTCTAGGCATGTCTGGATTATAACCCCGTCCAATCGACATATAATATGCTAAGAGCTGCAAAGGTATTATGAAGGGTATCGGCGATAGAATTTCGGGTATTCCAGAGGGAACTTCAACATAATCATCCGACAAAGCCTTTATTTCCTCATCTCCTTGTTCTACTATTGAGACTATTGAGGCTCCTCGTGCTTTCATCTCCATTATGTTTCCGACCAAAGTTCTGTGAGACCCATCCTTAGGGCAGATAAAAACGACTGGAAATCCAGTTTCTATCAGACTGATAGGTCCGTGTTTGCTTTCTCCCGCTGGAAACGCGATAGAGGGCAAATAAGCTATTTCCATGAGTTTGAGTCTGCCCTCATAGGCGGTTGCCGTGCTTATTCCTCGTCCAAGGAAGAAGAAAACTTTGGCCTCTCTGTACTTCTCGGCGATATTCTTGATTTTCTCTTCTTGATTGTCAACGATGCTTTGCACTATATCTGGCAGTTGTTTAAGTTTCTCTTCTAGAAAATCCATTTCGTCCTGCGAAACCTTGCCTCTCTTCTTAGCAAGCCTTAGCGCTAGCTGAGCCAACACTGAAAGCTGTGAAGTGAATGTTTTTGTTGCTGCGACGCCAATTTCTGGACCAGACTGTTGACCGATGTAGACTCTTGAGACTCTCGTAAGAGTAGACCCGATGGCGTTTGTCAGACCGAGTATTGTGGCGGCCCGCTGTTGACTTGCAGTTACAGCTGCGAGCGTATCAGCTGTTTCACCTGACTGACTGACTGCCAAAATGGTGCTGTCTATGTTTACCGACTTGCCATGCTGCTCTATGAATTCAGATGCATAAACAGGATAAGTTGGCAGGAAAGCGAGTTTTGAGAACATGTAGGAAGCGGCTAGGCAAGCATGATATGAAGTCCCGCAAGCAACAAGGAACACTTCATTTGCCCTGTCGAGGAACGTCGAAATTAGATCAAGATAGTGATCCTGAAGTCTCAGTGTATTATGCAATGTCTCCGGTTGCTCATGGATCTCCTTGATCATGAAGTGTGGGTATCCCTGCTTGACTGCCATCTCCGCAGTCCATTCAATAATTTCTGGCTCGCGAGTGACAAGAATGTTGTCTTGGATCTTCCTTATTTCGTAGCCAGTTTTCGAGAGAATAGCAAGTTCGCCATTGTTTATCAAAATCGCTCGGTTGGTCATCGGCAGAAATGCTGGTATATCGGAGGCGCAATAAAGGGCATCTTCAGCCAAGCCTAAAACAAGAGGGCTTTCATTTCTGGCGCAAACTATCTTGTCAGGCTCTGTCGTTGAAATTACAGCCAGTGCGTAGGACCCATCTATTCTTTTCACTGTTTCACGCACAGCTTCAGAAAGGTCCAAGGTTGGGTTGCGCTTGAGATTCTCTTCGATTAGATGAGCTATAACTTCAGTGTCAGTCTTGGAGAGGAATCTATGTCCTTGTGACTCCATTTCCAGCCTGAGTTCGGAGAAGTTCTCGATTATGCCATTATGTACTACTATTATTCGACCGCTACAGTCGACGTGGGGGTGCGCGTTGACCTTCAGAGGTGCCCCGTGCGTGGCCCACCTTGTGTGACCGATGCCTAGTGAGCCTGGCAAATCATCAAGATTTAGAAATCGGTGAACATCGTCGATTTTTCCTTGGTCTTTCTTGATTGTCGCTGCTCCGTTGTATAGTGTGGCAATGCCTACTGAATCATAACCACGATATTCGAGTCTTTTCAGAGACTCATGAATCACTGGAGCTGCTTTTCCTTCACTCATAATACAGCCAAATATTCCGCACATTTTTGTCTCATGCCTGTTCGCTTTTCTGACAGATCATTTCATGCGTTGGTTTTGCTATTAAGCATTTTTAGGAAGCTCCTTTCAGTTGTAAAGAGAATCTTGTAATGGTTTCTTAGCTTATTCGAAAGATCGAGCGGCAACTGGCTTTTCCGCAGAGACACCATGAAAAGATTTTTAATAAAGGATGCCGCTTGTTTTCGAGGAGAGTCACTTGACCAACAAGCTTCTGCTAGAGGATGACGGAAAGAGTCAGAAAGCCAAAACAATCCATATGATGGATTCTCAGAAACTCAAAATGACCCTGAGCAAGACGAGTCTAGAAATATTGAAGGCTCTTTCTGAGGAGGCTATGTATCCGTTAGAACTCAGCAGGCATATCGGAGTTCACGAGCAGCTGGTCTACTATCATGTCCGAAGATTGGCGAAAGCAGGGGCTATCACCGTTGAGAAGGAAGAGAACAAAAAGGGGGCTATAGCGAAGTACTATAGGACGGTTGCATCTGCTTTTGGCTTCGAGTTTGCAGACGGATATAAGGATCTTGGGAAAAGAAGAACATCATTTCTCTCGGCAAACAAACCGCTGCAAGGATTCTTTCGAGAATTCATCAACGAAAATGGGTTTCTTGAAGGCAAAGTTGTTGTGGGATGCCCAGCGCCTCACGGCCCATTCAAAACGAGTGCGAGAGATGGTCACTATGCTGCTGCTCTAACTTTGTTCATGGGGCAATTCATAAAGAATCCCATCGAGTTTGCGATCAAGCTGGACACGGACGTGAAGGCCGAAAAAGAAGAAAAGAACAACCTCATACTCGTCGGCGGTCCAGGAACCAATCTTCTGACGCAGGAGATAAATGAACATCTGCCGGTTAGGTTCAACATGCAACCTTCTGAGAATGGCTTTCTCCTCGGTGGCTTGGTTTCGCAGGAATCATCGCGCGTCTACACGGCCGATACAATAGGAATAGTCGCGAAGATGCCTAACCCATGGGATCAAAGCAAGCGCATCATCGTTGTGGCAGGGAACAAAGCTGTTGGAACCAAAGCTTGTGTACTGGCATTAACTAACTTTCATGACAAGACTTTAAAGAGCTACTGCGACGGTGCAACATTTGCTGCAATCATACATGGCTATGACCTCGATGGAGATGGAAAAGTAGATTCGATAGAGGTTTCAGAACAATATTGCAAATTGGCTTGAGTGAAGTTGTTTTTGGTCATGGGCACGTAAACGTTCAAGCAACGCACAAAACGACGCTTGAATTCACAAAGGACGGGCATCTTTCAAAAATGGGCGACTGCATAATTGTGGTCGGTACCGACAGGGCAGTTGCAGACTTGAACAGTGCATTCAAGAAGAGTTTGGCAAATGATAACGCAAGATTGACAATTCTCATTGAGGCTGGCAATTTTTCAGAAACAGTCAATGCACTTGGATCTTCACGTCTTATTCTTACGCATGAAAGGGACATGGTTATCAGAAAGAGCAGTTATGTATGCAGCAGAACTCTCGCTATAGGCGCGGACAAGGCAGCAAAAGATATCTCTGAACGCCTTCTTGAAAAACTCAAAGATCCAGCACAAAAAGTCAAAATTACTCTCACAATTGATTATTAACTTATTCTTACGTCCAACACTACTTGTACCTCATAGGGTGCTGTCTCTCTAATTGCCTTAACCATCTGAAAATTCTCTACACTTCTACCTGTTCTTTTAACTTTCTCAGAGAACCTTGTTTGCAGGTTTTGCGCTGTCTCAGGTAGGCGAACAAAGCCATAGTAGTGCAAAGTGCCACCTGAAGACTTGATTGCACGACAGGCTGCCGAAACGAATTCTATTGCGTTCTCGGGGAGGTTCATTATTACACGATCAGCTATGCCTAAGAGTTTTTCTTCCACCACTCTGTTTGCATCGCCNNGCGGGATTGGTTTTTGCTGCGAGTACAGAGAAAGGTCCAACTCCTGCAAATAAATCTACGATCGTTTCGCCCATTTGTATGAGTGAGGCAACCCGTTTGTGTTCTTGGGAAAGCCGCGGAGAAAAATATGCCTTGGCTAGGTCAACCTTGTATGTGCATCCATATTCTTTGTGATATGTGCTGGTTGCCTGTTCCCCCGCAATCACGGTGTACTCTCTCAAACGATATTCACCTTTGACAGCGCCAGCCTTTGCAAGCACTGTTCTGATTTTGGGGTGACTCTGCAAAATTGCATCGCCAATTATTTTCTCTTTTTCCTTGAGTTCAGAAGGGATCTCGATAATGGCTAAGTCTCCGACGATGTCCAAAGCCCGAGGTAGGTTCGCAGGCAAGCTGGAATGAAGCTGGTCTTCAAGAACCTCTCTCAACGTTTTCTTTCTTGTTTTCTTCTCACAAAAAAAACGGTCTTCCAGCACAAAATTCGGAAGTTCAGCTCTTAGTCTTGTCAATTCTTCTTCCTTTGGCGTGCGAAGCAACGGAATGTAAATTGAACCATCGCCTTTCTGGATATGCAGTTTTCGGTTGCCAATGCCAAATTTGTAGGCTATTTCCAGCCCTTTTTCTCCCTGGTCTTTCTGGATCTTGATGCAAAGTGATTCTCTTGTTAGGGGTTCAGTCACTCTTTTCAACCCTGAACAATCTATTTTCTTTTCCGGTGTTGAAGCGTGTGCCCAGCATTTTGCTAGCAAGCCACATGTTTGTCTCCAAATGTTCAGAAATCATTCGGGTGAAGAATACCGAAGAGCCTTCCGTAAGAGCTATGTATGGAATGAGCATGTCGGCCAAATGCACATCCACTGTTGATTTTGCCTGGATTTCGGAAAAGAGTCTTTCTGCTGCTTCGATGCCAACTCTTTCGCTCGGTTTACCCATCTCTCCTTTTGAGTCAGAGCCCAAGATAGCTTCTCCCTCATTTTCTGTCCACAAAGCGATCGAACTTCCCTTTTGCATGGGATTTGAAAAGTCATTTACGACTCGAATGTCAGAAATCAACCCTCTTGCTGATAGATATTCGCGAGCAGCGTTCGCTTGGCGTTCGGCAACTCGCTTGTCCGCAAGGAAGGTACAGGTTGACACACCTCTGACTATTCTCAGTCCTCTGAAATTCTGAAGTCTAATAGGATTTTTTGGGCCAGTTGGCTTCACAGTCAGGGTTACTTCCCCCATGCCTTTTGGGTAATAGCCGTATTTGTGTACGCTTATTGAAGCG
>DUHG01000061.1 GCA_013330975.1 Candidatus Bathyarchaeota archaeon | reverse complement strand
ACGCAAAATTTGGGGGGAATCAACAGGTCTGATCGTTGCCTTCCTCGCTGCAATTTCGCGTTTTGATTTGGAAATGCTCATGTGGGGAGGCTATCCCAACGTGGTGACGATAATGCTTATGGCACTGACGTTCTATCTATTTCTCCAAAGGGAACGGTTTACGATGGTTCCCTTCATCATTTCAACTGCTCTTTTATCGGGCTCCATCTACATGACTCACTCGCTGAGTGCAGTAATATTCATCGCAACGACCCTCACAATGACAATCCTTATGCTTACCTTTTCCAAACAGCTTTGCATAGCAAAGAAAAGCGTGACAGCCTGGATCATACCACTTGCACTTGGCGCCCTCGTTGTTTCCCCATTTCTGGTTGATGCAGTTCCCGCTTATTTTGGTGCCAACCAAGGTATAGTCACCGGTGATGTTTTAGATATTCGCCAGGCTTTGCTCTCAACACGAATACTGCCGATGGGAATTGTTATACCGTTGTTTGCCTGTGTAATCTTCTTTTTCTTGTTTTCCAAGAAATACAGAGGTAAATATATCACACTTCCCGCTCTGCTTCTTACAATCTGGATTCTTGTTCCGATGTTCTTGACGCAGAGCTACCTGATAGGTTTGTATACAGACTATAATCGTTTCTTGTATTTCGTGCTTCTACCCGTAGTTATGCTCATAGGGTTGGGGCTTGATCACACAGCAGGCTTCGTGGCACGAATTATAGGCATCTACCAGTCTTACAAAATTGGTGCTCCCGAGAAAAGAGAAAGCATGAAGAAAACCTGGATTCAGCTGCAAAGGCGTCTAACATCAAGAAACGTCTATGCGACCTGTGTCTTAGCATTTCTACTATTTGCCTTTCTATTCATCCCCATTTTCATGACGCCTTCCCAGGGCATAGCGGTGCAGAAGTTCTATCAAGTGATGACTGAGCCTGGCTATGACGCGATCCAATGGGCAAGGGAAAACACTGAACCTGAGGCTCTTTTTGTCTCAGACGCGCTCTATGGCTGGTGGTTCTCAGGCTTTGCTCTCCGTCCTACGTTAAGCGCTGTTCCTCCACAATACTTAGCTCTTGGCAGGGAACTCGAACCTGCAGGAAATGCTTCATACCTGCTGGACACTAACTACGTTATAGATAACGGTTTGATACAGGTTCGTGAGGATGGTGGATATATTGCACGACACAATCCACTAATATTAGCTAAAATCAATTGGAGTTACTTCCCCTATTCATTCTTCAACTTCAACAATGACGACGTAACGATTCGCATAAATGATGATTCTGACGAGAAGTCCTTCACTTTAGCTCAGCTCTCACTCATTGAGATGACTTTTGAGAACAGCACTGATCAAGCCGCAGTTAATATTTTGAAAGGGAATAATTTTGTCAATTTTACCCAAACGCTCACAGTATACAGAGACAGGCAATTCGTCAACATGTCAATAACACTTGAGAGCATAGGTGACGGAGTTTCGTTGGCATCTTTCGATTCGATTCTGCACATCAGGGGGCAATTGATTAACAAAACTGAAACAGTAGGCTTGTTTGAGTTGGGATCAAAAGTCTTGGGGCAGCTGATTTATGCTGAAAATCATCCAGAACAGGTTAGACTAATCACAAATCAAAACCCCAGTGGATTGGGCTTCTATTACAATCTGCATGGCGATTCTTCCGCTGAGATTCAACTCTTCGTCAGCGCTTTTTCAGTCTCAGATACCCAAAGCTTATACGAAAATACNNGATTCAAAGTTATCTCTTGACTTTTTTGACTACAGGAAAGCACTATTTGATTGGCGCATTTCCTTCATAGCCTGTCGAGACTCTTCTGTCATGAAGAAATTTCTTGATGACCCGATATTTAGTAGGGTCTTTATTAACCATGAAGTGGCAGTTTTCAAAGTGAGGAACATCTCAGACTAAGGAGGAGCAGCGTTATCGCTTCAGCATTGAGGCCTGATCGAGCAAAGTTCTTGGAGCTTGGATTTGCAGCCGTCTTCTCAGCAGTTGTTCTTTGTGTTTTCTACTCTGTCATATCGATGAATGGGCTAGTTATGGGAAATGACCCTGCGGTTCATCTGGAAAAAGCTCTGATCTTTCTGCAATCAGGCAAGATATCGCTGGAAAATCTTGGTTGGACTCCACCACTGTTTCAGATTCTGTTGGCAACTTTCATCTCCTTCAGTGGTGCAGCTAGTCTTGAGCAGATGATCTTCCTGGTTAAGGTTGCCGCGGTCATTATTGATTGGCTTCTGTTTTTCTCAGTCTATCTTCTTGGGTCAAAATTCTTTGGACGCAGAGTTGGAGTTGTAGCTGCACTTTTCTTGTTGATGGTTGTTCCCATATTCGAGCTTAATTTGTGGGGCGGCTACACTACTGTGCTTGGTTTGGCTTTCATGCTCTTGCTGTTTCTGTATTTTCCCATGTCCGTAAGGGGCTTTGGGTATCTCATAATCACTTTCTTGATGGCTTTTTCGCTGGTTCTGTCTCATCAGCTTGCAACTTTCGTCACCGTACTGATTCTGACGCCTGTTATGCTTTACATGTTGTTCAAATCGCGTGGCAAATACATCAGAGCATTTATAGCGCTGATCTTAGGCGGGGGTGTGGCATTTTTCCTGTACTATTTTCAAGCGATGATTCCCTACTTGGGCGTCCTGCTGGAGCACGTGCTTTTCACACAGAAGTCTACGCTTTATCAGATTCCCGCTACGACTTTTAATTCATTTATGGTGAATTTTGGTTTTATTTTCTTCTTGGGCATAGCTGGGCTTTTTGTTGCCTATTTTGGCTTGAGAAATAGGAAGGAACCAGCTCTTTATCTGATCGTATTTCTTAGTTTTGCAGTTCCCTTCGTCCTGGCAGAGTCCTACCTGTTTGGTCTCTTTTTGCCTTTTCAATGGTTTATTTACTATCTTATGCCATCAATCGTGATTTTGGCCGCTGTTTCTGCAGTTTTTGCTTATAGTCGAGTCTCAAGCTACTATGGTGCTCATAAGAATAGTGCTAGGAAAAATTGG
>DUHG01000119.1 GCA_013330975.1 Candidatus Bathyarchaeota archaeon | reverse complement strand
AACGTAGGCGTCCAACACGCCGTTTTTCATTGCAAGCTCCTCGCTCTTCTCGCTATGTGCCCTAACCTCAGCATATTCAACTTGTTTGCCCGCGGCAAAGCCTAACGCAAAATCAAGTAAGTCTTCGTCCACGTGACTACCCGTCTTCTCCTAAGGTAGACAAAGTTAAAACCTTTCGCAAGCCATACCCCAAGAGAAAATGATACCCAGACAAGCTTAACCCTCACCAAGAGTTCCATAGCTCTTTCTCATACCAGATATTTCTAATTGGAGACCGGTTGACCTGAAGGAGGATTTGGATTGCAGTTTATACCGTGCACCACCATGGATTAGCAAAAAACGGGGTACCATACCTAATGGAGAACTGAATTTCTGTCCGAGCTAATGACATAGCTATTGGGACTGCAGCCCCGGTACATTCGTGTCAACGAGACTTATGTCAAGGCTCAAGCTCAGAGAATCTTCGCCAATCATGCTTGCCGTCATCTTCAGCGGCCACCCTATCTTCTTGTCAACATAAACAGTCATTGTTGGACCTTCAGTGGCAATTTCGTAGACCGTGCAGCTCCTAGTTCCCAAGCTGCCGAAATCAAGTTTTGAATCGTAGCTGTTCGTAGCGTTGCTTTCGCCCAGAGCTTCAATGAACGCGACACTTGACAGCGGAACCCAAAGGGTGTTCTCTTCTTCTGCTACTTCGCCTAAGCTAGATCCCATCCGAAAAGAGGTTGACATACACATATGTGTACTGTTAAGATCAAGAACTTCTAGTTTCAACGAGAAGTCAAAATCAAAACCCATTATTTCGGTTTCGCCTTGGTACTTCGCGTAGGCTCCATCAAACAACCAACCGTCTTGGCTATTTGGATTTGAGAGCAACGCAGAAGCTAGGAAAGCGCTCATAACCAACCCGACTGCAGCAATCGCTATCACGATTATGAATAGAGTTCGACGACTCTTGGGTTTGGCTTCATTGGGTGAGCCAACAAAAACGTCAGTTGTGTTGTTTTCCAATTGTGGGACTCACTTTTTTGTGCGAAAAAATTGATATATTCATTATGACTTCACGATATGAATTGAAAAGCAGTTTGGTCTTTCTAAGCTCGTTAATGATCCTGAAAGCCAACAATCATGAAACAGATCTGACCAGTATCAGAGTGCACATGAAAAATGGCAGGCCAAGCCCAACCTTGCATAATTATCAACTTCTGACAACAAACGGAAAATCTCAGGAATTGACTAAATAAGAAAAAGGGGGTTAAGTTTTGCTAGCGAAATATCCCGACTTCTTTCAAAGGTTGGACCTAGAACATGGGCGGTGGCGTCACTGTTATACCGAACAAAGCCAGTATCCACTCCAGAATTAACCATACTATAATGTAGATTATGTCAGCAATCAAAGCGATTATGAAGGCCTTTATCCATCCGCAGTCGAAGAAGTGCTTGATGAGTCCAAGCCAGATTACGAACATTATCACTGCTCCAAGCCAGCCAAGCCAACCGGTAAGATAGTTCCCGACAAATGTGCCAATTACGACTCCCAGAATCACGATCCAGATGGCATCAGTGAGTTTCGCCTTCTCCTTACCAGAAAGCAGCCGTCCAGCCATCCATAGCACAGGAGCAATCACTACTGCAGACACTACTATCTGTATTAGAAGCGCTACCCAATCCATTTCTTTCAATCTCCTCTGCTATCAGTTTCGCGAAGGATTGCTTTTTAAGCTTTACCCACTGTGTCTAGTGCGACAAAAAAGGTCATTCAACAATGATGCTTGACACAGAAAACGAAAATGGATATCTCTGCATTCTGATAGTCAGCAGACCCAGAACTCTTGAATAACTAGGTAAATTTCACAATTTAATCACTGTTCCCTGATGAATTTTCATTCCACACATACTGTTTACAAACTATCTCTTAGAACAAAATATTATTCAAAAGTGGTTGGCACTTCGCACTAAATTATGTAGCATCTTAGCACTCTTTGGAGGTTTTTTGGCGTTTCCATTACCTGCCTTAATATTCTCAGGATCTCAGGTTGAAGCCGGCAAATATCGTGCAAACTGACTAAGCCAATCAAGCGGTTTTCATTGATAACGGGCAGGTTCTTTATTTTTTTCTCAAACATGATGTGCGCAGCCTCCTCCAAATCAGTGCTAGGTCCAATAGTCACCAAAGGGCTGGACATTATGTCTTTCACTGTGGTCTCCCTGGAGTCCTTGTCCTCTGCGACTATGCGTTTGAGGATGTCTCTCTCAGTTAGGATTCCTATCGCTTTCCCTTCGGACGTACCGAGCACGGCGCTGACGCCTTCTTCAGCCATAATTTCCGCGGCTTTCTTGGCGGAGACGTTCTCATCTAGAGTGATGACTTCCCGGGTCATAACATCCTCAGCCTTCATGGGAATAAGGACTTTTGCTTCAGGCTCATCCTCCGACATAAAATCACCATTACTACGCTATTGGCGGATCTAGAATAAAAGACGCGCACTTAGGTGGCTCTATAAGCATAAGTAATAAGAAAAGCATAATGTTGACCTCAAGCTTGACTCATGTGATGAAATTGAAAGCGGCTGCAATAGTCATTGAAAACATAACCAGAAAGTTTGAGGATGTCACCGCAGTTGACGGGCTCAGCCTCACAGTGGAAAAAGGAGAACTCTTCGGGTTGCTCGGACCAAACGGTTCTGGAAAAACAACCACCATAAACATGCTCTGCGGTTTGCTGGAACCAACAACCGGGTCGGCAAAGATACTTGATTATGACATCCGAAAAGATGGGAATAGAATAAGGGAACTGATAGGAGTATCCCCGCAAGAAACAGCGGTCTATCCTCACTTAACAGGCAAAGAAAACATAGAGCTATTTGGAAATCTCCACACTATGCCGAGAGAGAAACTGAAACGGAATGTTGATGAAATTCTTCAAAAGTTGAGTCTCAGAGACCAATCCAAGAGACGAGCGGGAAAGTACAGCGGTGGCATGATGCGCCGAATAAACCTCGCAATGGCCTTGGTCCATGATCCAGAGATTGCCTTTCTCGACGAGCCAACAGTGGGAATGGACCCTCAATCGCGCCGAGCCGTTTGGGACTTCATCATGGAACTCAAAAAACAAGACAAGACGGTTCTGCTCACGACTCACTATATGGAGGAGGCTGAAGAACTATGCGACAGAATTGGAATAATCGACCATGGCAAGCTCATATCACTTGATACTCCCCAAAAGCTCAAGAAACAATCTAATGCCAAGAACTTAGAGGAAGTTTTTCTCCAGCTTACAGGCAGACGAATAAGGGAGGAGATATAGTTTGAAGTTTCAACGAGTTGCTGCCCTCGCAAAGAAGAACCTGAGAGTACTGACAAGAGAGCCCGGAGCGCTCTTCATGCTCATTCTATTTCCGATAATTGCCACCATGGCTTTTGGGATCTCCTTCGGATCAACCGACAGCGGCCAAACTACCTACCAGATTGGCGTGGTAGACAAAGATATCTCAGGCTTGGCATGGTCGCAGCACCTAGTTGGCAACCTCTCTGAAACCATGATTCTGAACATTCAGAACTATTCTGACAATAGTGTTGCGCAAAGCGATCTGTCTCAAGGCTTAGTCCAAGCAGTCATCATAATTCCAGAAGATTTTGGACAAAGCTGCAACTCATATTGGGCTTCTCCAACTGATCCAAACCTCTGGGTAAACACCACCGTCACATTGCTCCTGGACAGCGCGTCACTGTTTGCCACTCAAGCTATCCCAACAATAGTGCAGCAAACTCTTGAAGTTACCGTCTATGGAATCCAACCGACATCGATTTCCGGACCAATTAGCATAGGCAACCCATCACTCATCGAAGTTAGCAAGCTAACAACATTCGACTATTTTGCACCTGGATTCTTCGCATTTTTCGCCATATTCTCAATAATGACAGTAGCCCAGTCATTCACTTTCGAACGAGAAAAAGGATTACTCAGAAGAATAAAGACGACACCAACCTCTTCAAGCGAATTTATGACAAGCCAAGCCATTTCAAACATGATCATCGCCATGATTCAGGTTGCCATTGTTTTTGTGGTTGCCATTCTCGTTGGATATCGACCGCTAGGCGACGCAACCAGCTTCATTTCAGCTTTCATCATTTTGTCCATTTTCTCACTCTGCTGCGTCGGTTTCGGCCTAATAGCCGCGACACTAGCAAAATCTTCAGGAGCCGCCACTGGAATCGCATTTATCTTCATAATGCCGCTGATGTTTCTAGGAACATTTGTCTCAGTTGCATTGTCCGGTATTGTAAAAGAAGCAGGCAAATTCGTGCCCAGCTACTACGTAACCGACGCGTTGACATCGCTTTTCCTGAGGGGAGCACCTGTGACGAGCCCGACAATACTGCTGGATATCTTGGTTGTGGCAGTCTACAGTTTAGTTGTGCTAGGCGCGGGAATTTTGTTGTACGGAAAATATGGAAAAACCTAAACAAATGGGAATTTCTAGAAAGAGTCCGTCCCCAAAGAAGATGCATTGTTCACTCACTTTCTTGGATGAGCACCTATGTCTAGCAAGCTCTCTCTATTTTTCCTTAAGGTACGCCATGAAAACTCTCCCTCTGTAACGGTTAAGGTTAAACAGAAATAGTATTAATCTTTCTGGTCACAGAGAAACTGACTTAGAGGTGTGAAGAGTGGAATTCATATACACTGGAATTCGAGTTAAGAACCTGAAAAGGTCAATCAAGTTTTACACGGAAACAATGGAGATGAAAGAAAACCGAAGAGGAAAAATGGAAGCAGGCGGTATATGGGTGGAATTGAAGAGCAGAGAATCAGACCATCCGCTTGAGCTGAACTACTATCCGCTCGGTAGCAAATTCTACGAGAAGTATGTTGCAGGTTCAGAGCTAGATCACCTGGCGTTCGCTTGTGATGATGTACGAACAAGCTACAAAAAAGCACTTGCGAGGGGTGCCACGTCAGCTGTGGAGCCTTGGGATGAAGGTGACTCCACCATAGCTTTTGTGAGAGACCCAGACGGCTTGTGGATAGAATTGCATAGCAGAACATAGAGCACGCCTACCCTGTTGAAGATATTGTAAAGGATCGTCAAGACAAAAAGCTTGACGAACGCTCTAGAAGATATTCACATTGATAATGCTATGCTTGAAAGGCGTATCAGATTAGGTAAATCCAATTTCGAAAAATGTAAGCCGATTTTAGCTAGCTAACTTTTTTATGGCGAGCGAAGCGAGCGTTTCCATTGCTGTGTGTGGGTT
>DUHG01000068.1 GCA_013330975.1 Candidatus Bathyarchaeota archaeon | reverse complement strand
CACCATGGTTTGCCTTCTTTGAGAAAAGCGAGAAAGCGGTTCTTCGGTTCTTCAAAGAAGTATTCGATCTTTTCCGCCGCCTCTATGACTCTGCGATTTATCTTGTCAGTTCTGAGGAAGTATTCTTTTCTGGCCAGCCAGACTAGTTTGTGGTGCGAACGCCAGCAGGTTGGATATTCGTGCGTTACTTTCTTGACTTGGACGAAGGCATTTCTATTTCGAAGTTCCTCGACGACAATGTAATCTGCATCGCGTGCAAAGATGCCGCTGAACACACCTGCGTCTTTTGTAAATTTTGCTTCGTCATCAAAGGGTGCAAAAATCGGTACTCCTTGCCTTTGCGCAGCCCAGAAATCTTCTTCTCCATTTCCTGGAGATAGATGGACTATGCCTGTTGCAGTATCTAAATCGACGAAATCTTCGTTTATTACNNTGCATTACCTGCTCGACACGTTGCTTTGCCAGAATCCACATTTCTTCGCCGATTCGTATTCTTGCATATTCAGCTTCCGGGTGGACTGCTAACATTGTGTCAGTAACTATCGTGAAAGGCATAGTGGTCCAAATCAGGAAAAATTCGTTGGGTTTTCCAGTTACTTTGAATTTGAAGTATAGTGAAGGGTCTTCAACTTCTTTGTAGGAGCCTTCATATCCCACTTCTGCGCTGCTGAGCGAGGTTTGGCAGCCTGGGCAATAAGCAACAACGTAATGGCCTTCTTCAAGTAGATTCTGATCCCAGGCGCGTTTGAGATACTGCCATTCGCGTTCGATGTACTCATCGCGGTAGGTCCAGTACGCCTTCTCTTGATTGATGAAAATTCCTAAACTTTTGTCAGCTTCCACCCATTCACGATGATATTTCATGATGACTTTCTTGCATTCTTCGATGAACCGTTCTTCCCCCACCCTTTCCACAAGTTCCCTCTTGTTTTTTACGCAAAGAAGTTTCTCAACTTCCAGCTCTACTGGCAATCCCTGGCAATCCCACCCTGCCCAGAAGGGCATATAATATCCTTGCATTGTTTTCCAGCGATATCGAATGTCCTTCATGACGCGTCCTCTAGCATGCCCGATGTGGGGAATGCCGTTTAGAGTAGGTGGTCCCTCAACATAACCCAAAACGCCCTTGCCAGTGTTTTCCAGCTGCTCCATCTTGTTGCGGATTTGGTTTTTTTCCCAAAACTCTCTAGTCTGTTTTTCTAGCTCAAGAGGCCGATAGTCGGGTGTTAGTCCGGAATAATTATCGTCTTCAGCTGTAGTAGTCACTTTTTATACCAGCACATCGCAAGATACACCAGGATACGATATAAAAGCGTTAAGCTTCGTTGGTCTTGGCAACGAATCATCACCCGGATCATATCTGTATCGGTGTCTAATGATTAAGCATAACTAGATGATTGGCTTTAACTATCCTTGCTAGAATCTGGGGACATATGCGTGGAAAAACTTCGTGTGGCGGTTTTCAATACACAACCACCGCATTTGTATTTTGGAGGAGTCGAACGCAGGATACTTGAAACAGCAAAACGAATGCAACCCACGATTGCAACAAATGTTTTCAGCGGTATGAAATCGGGCTTCAAGGAACCCACGATAGTAGGTGGGACCGCAATAATCCCCTGTTTTTCTACTGACACTCTTTTCCCGATAGATAACTGGTTTTTTAATCACACCGTTACAGCGGCTTCTCGCTTAATAGTTGCAGACGTTTTTGAAGCACACGCAGTTAGCGGTTATGGTTTTCGGAGGACATTGAGACGGAGGAATCGCAGGAGCCCCTTCATCCAGACTGTTCACGGGGTTTTGGCGGACGAGTATATTCAGGCATCATGCAATTCCTCGCTTTCTTTGCGTGACAAATTAGCGAATCTCATAATGTGGCGATTGTCAAGACTGGAAGCTGACAGTGCCCGAAATGCGGATTTGGTTGTGACCATTAGTCGCTATTCTTTTCGAAAACTCATCCAATTATACGATGTCGAAAAATCTAGAATACGAATAGTTCCGAATGGGGTTGATACAGAACGGTTTGTACCTGACCGAGGAGGGGTGAACCTGAAGCATCAGATAGGGGTGGAAAATAGACCTGTTGTTCTTTTCGTTGGTAGATTGATACCTAGAAAGGGTCTGATGTACCTTGCCGAAGCAGCGAGAGTAGTCGCAAGAGAGTTCAATGAAGTTGCGTTCTTGGTCGTAGGAAGTGGGCCTCTCAAGAAAAGAATGCTCTCTTACCTAAAGCAGGTCGATCTTATGGACAACTTCGTTTTCCTTGGAGATGTTAGCGAAGCCTCTCTCCCCTCATTGTACGCTTGCTCCGACATTTTCGTATTGCCTTCAATTCAGGAAGGGCAAGGCATAGCTTTCCTCGAGGCCCAGGCTTCTGGGAAACCGGTTGTGGCTTTCGATGTAGGCGGAGTNNAATCCCTATTGCGTTTGCGAGCCTGCGAAGCTCTGTTTCGTTTATCCACTCTGTTTTTAGATACTCCATTATTCTTTTGTCGCTGAGACCGATTCTTTTTGCTTCCTCTACTGTGTAACGATAGGCCTCAATTTCAGTTGGTCTGTCGACGTAATTGTAGCTGTTGTCGAATAGTTCTCTCCCGTCGAGCCATTGTTTGATATGGCAGAGTTCATGGATGACGTCAAGATAGACGTCAACTTTGTTGCCTTTCTTAAGATATCTTGCGTTGACCAGAAGATGTCCAGTATTGTTGTCTACTCCCATGTAACCAAAACCCATGAATTCAACTTTCAGTTTTTCAAGGACCCTCTT
>DUHG01000044.1 GCA_013330975.1 Candidatus Bathyarchaeota archaeon | reverse complement strand
CTAGTCGTGGGAACCAGACCTGAAATCATAAAAATGGCACCCGTAGTCAGAGCCTTCAAGGAGAGAGGATCACCATTCTTGCTCGTCCACTGTGGGCAGCACTACGATTACAACATGTCACAGCAGTTTATCGACGAGTTGGAGCTGCCACCCCCTGACCACTCATTCAAAATACGTCTCTCNNGACCATATATCATCGGTTCTGTTTGCTCCAACAGCTAGGTCGAGGGACAATCTAAAGAGGGAGAACGTCTGGGGCAAGATCCACGTAACCGGAAACACCGTTATTGATGCGGTTATCCAACACCTGCCCATAGCAGAGAGAAAGTCAGATATTCTAAAGAGAATCCGTTTTGAGAGGTTTGTCTTGGCAACGGCTCACAGGGCGGAAAACGTAGACTCCCCAACTGTACTGCAGAATCTGATGGGCATTCTAGCTGAATCTCCCATTCCAGTCGTATTTTCCATTCACCCGCGAACGAAAAAAAGACTCATGCAGAATGCATTGTTTGCATCAATCAATAAGAACGAGAATGTTCAGATTTTGCCCCCGTTGGGATATCTGGATTTCCTTGTGCTGATGAAGAACAGCGAATTGATAGTGACGGATTCTGGTGGAATCCAAGAGGAAGCCACTGCTCCAGGCATTAGAAAACCTGTGCTGGTTGTCCGATTGTCCACCGAGAGACCGGAAGCGGTTGAGACAGGGTTTGCTAAGGTCGTGGGAACAGACAANNTCATTCAACGCAAAACCAGAAAAAGTATAAGAGTACGTATGTTTTCTTTAAGGAAAGCTGGTAGTGCATCGACGTGAATGTTCCCAAAGAAATCCGGACATACTGTCCGAAATGTAAGACTCATCAAGATCATGCGGTTAGCCTGTATAAGGCAGGAAAGCGCCGAGCCTTAGCCAAGGGTGAGCGCCATCATGAAAGAGAAAAGAAGGGATATGGCGGACAAAAATACCCGCTTCAGCGAGAGTTTTCAAAGACTACAAAAAAGCAAACCCTTAGGTTAAAGTGCAAGGTTTGTGGTTTTATGAGACACCGCGTGGGCATTCGATTGCGGAAACTGGTTATAGGCTAGTAGGGAGGCGAGACAATGAGTGAATGGAACAAACTTATCCCGAAACCGCAAAGCGTCTTTCTGAGGGTGAAATGCCTAAAATGTGGGAACGAGCAACTCATTTTCGGAAGTCCTGTCAACAAAGTAACCTGTAATGTTTGCGGAGAGTTGTTGGCGGAACCAACAGGTGGCAAAGCCAAGATCAATGGCGAAGTAGTAGCAGTTCTCGAGTAGGATGAATGCCCAGATGGCTCAGGGAAAGCCAGAATGGCCTGAAGCAGGAGACCTTGTCATTGCCACGATAGAGACGGTTACTGATTATGGGGCATACGCCAAACTCGACGAGTATGGCAAGCGAGGCTTGCTCCATGTGTCCGAAATAAGTTCTTCGTGGATAAGAAATATTAGAGATTTTGTCCGTGAAGGACAAAAATGTGTACTGAAAGTTCTTCGAGTAGACACTGAGAAGGGTCACATAGATCTCTCCCTGAGGCGCGTCACCAAACGTGAAAGAATAGAGAAAGTGTTGTCTTGGAAGAAAGATCGAAAGGCTGAGGCGTTGCTCAAGGGCGTTGCGGAAAAAGTCCATTTGCCCTATCAAGAAGTATACGAGAAAGTTGGAACGATTATTGAGCAAGAGGATGGTTTATACGAAGGGTTTGAAAAAGCCGTCAGGGAAGGCCCAGAGAGCCTTACTAAAATTGGAGTACCAGAGGACTTGGCGAAGGCTTTCGCTGAAGTAGCTTCGGAACGCATTCACGTGAAGATGGTTAAGGTTAATGGTGTACTCGAGATCCGATGCCTGAAACCAAATGGAGTGAAACTGATAAAGGAGGCATTTGTCAATGCAAAGGAGACCGAGAAAACTAAGGATGCTGACGTTCGTTTCTACGTTATCGCTGCACCTAAGTACAGTATTGAGGCATTGGCAGAGAACTACAAACGCGCCGAGGAAGTACTGCAAAAAACGAGTCAGAGCGTTATTGCAAACATAGCAAAAACTGGCGGACAAGGCAGTTACATAAGGGAAAAGTAATGGTCTGGCTACTAAGAAAATGCATCAAATGCGGGAAATACACCCTTAGGACTGATGTTTGCCAGCACTGCGGCGGGGGAGTCCGCATACCTCATCCAGCCAAGTTTTCCCCTGCGGACAAGTACTTGAAGTATAGAATGGCCTTAAAGGAGGAGCAGACGGCAAATTGAAAGAAACATACATCAAAGAATTCGCTCAGGTTGAAGCCAGAAATCCCATTTTGATCGAGGGGCTTCCTGGTTTAGGTCTTGTTGGCAAGATTACGATTCGGTACTTAATCAAACAGCTCAAGGCTCAGAAGTTTGCTTATCTTTATTCCCCGCATTTTCCATATTTCGTTCTGGTTAACAAGAAGGGAAGCGTTCGTCTTCTGCGGGGCACATTTTATTTTTGGAAAAACCCAAACGGACAGAACGACGTGATACTGTTCACAGGGGATAGCCAGTCGCAGACTATTGAGGGTCAATATGAGATAGCTGATCGAATCCTGGACTTCGCGAGCAAACACAACGTCAATACAATTGCGACGATTGGTGGTTACCGAGCTGAGACTCAGAACAAGCCTCGAGTTTACGTTGCTGCAACATCGGCAGAAACATTGTCCAGAGCCAAGAACGCCGGAGCAACACTTAGCGGTTCTGGAAGCCCAATAGTAGGGACAGCAGGCCTGATTCTTGGGCTATCGCGGTTCAAGAAGATTGAAGCGTTGTGCCTTCTGGGTGAAACCAGGGGATATCTGCCAGATCCTCTGACTGCGAGAAGCGTTCTGGAAGTACTAAAGGGCATGTTCGGTTTCGAATTGGATCTGTCTGGGATGGATGAAGAAATCGCCAAGGCAGAGACTATGGTTACGCGGCTGCAGAAGATTGAAGAGAAAAGGGTCCTGCAGGCAGAAGAGACGAGGAAAGAAGAGGATAAAAAAACAACGTATATCTCTTAGACCAGAAGAGACTATCTTCCCTCGAACTTCTTGCGATGAAGCACATTTTNNACAGGATGAAAGCTATTCTGAGCAGCAAATACTGTTGTTTCAGAAGCTAGGAGATTTCAACCATCACGGCTAGACCCTGCTTGACCAAAATTCTAGCGTTCTCAACGGGCAGTGAGGCTACGTCCTCTGGCGAAAACGGTCCGTAGGTTTTCATGTCGCTGCCCATGACTGCCGGAATTGGCTTGACAAACCTCAGAGCCACCCTTCTGCGGGGTTGTTCTGGCAACTCTTTTTCTATTTTTGTTGTTTGTTCATCAAGAAGACCCTTGGCGAAAGCGCTGTATGCTTCGGTGAAGCCCAGGAAATTTCTGCAAATTTTTTCTTCTTCTGGTGTCAAAGATTCTGATGGGATTTTGTGGTTTCCGCTTATTGTCTTTTTCAGTTTTCTGTATCTGGTTCGTATTAGCGATCTTATGAGATATTTTGTGTTTCGCAGCTCGTGTTCCAGTAGGCTTGCCCTGAGTGTCTTCTTGTCGACCGTTTTGGTTTCTTCTTCTATTCTTTTCAGATAGTCTGAGACTCTTGGGTAAAAGTCAAATGGTAAAGAGGTGAGTTCGGTGGTTTCAACTTCATTGTGCCACGCGGCGTAGAGTTCATTATACACTCTAGTTCTTCACCTCGGCTCTGCCTTTGCAGACAAGCAACACTGCAGCGGCTGTCGGCAAATCAACAGTATCATTCTTATACGGACCAAACATGTTTCCACCTAGCTGAAACTCGGGTGCACCTGAAACGAACACTCTAGCATGGCCGTCTTTAAAGGCTACTGCCTCCAGAAAAGGGTCAAAATCCCCTAATTTGGAAATCGGGAACTCCATTTTCTTCAAGCCAGTTTTTCCATGCAGAGTCCCATTCATTCTGATTAGTCGATGTATATCAGTGGTTACAACAGTATCGACCTTCGCTGATTCAAGATCTCTCACATGTTTGGCTATTGTCCTCCAGGTTTCATAACCAACACCCTTTATTGCTTCCCACCTCTCTTCTTCCAAATGCTGCTCTGTCTCTTTGTTCTTCAACAGGGCAGCGACGTTTTGCTTCAGTGAGATATTTCTCAAGTCGTCTATTGAGGCACCGCGCAGGAAATTCTTGATTCCTTGTTTTAGGCGGTGATTCCAACCGAAATCAGGGAGGGCAAAAAATTGCTTGCGCCTATCTTTAGGAAGGTGCTCTGAATTTTCTCCAGAGAGATAGGCCAGTCCTAATCCGTAAACATAATCAACTATCTCTCTGCGGCCAACTGAGTCCAGAGTCTTTACTGCTTCGGTTTCTATATGAACATGGTAGCCGCGATGACCTGAAAAGAACAAATGCAGATCGCTATTAGAAAAACCGAAGTCTTTTTCCAATATTTCAACCAGCTTTTGAGTTTCTTCTTTAGCAGAATTTAGGCATACTTCGCAGGGCCATGTCTTTGAGTCGAATTTTTGGGAGGCACAAGCTGGGCAGTTTGCAGGAGGTGGCCCCTTTCCTCCGAAGCCACATTTGTTGCAGGTCCATTCGTCATGGATCTTGTTGCAAATTGTGGGTATATGGTCAGCGTCTATATCGAAGACAAGGTCTGCCCCGAGCCACCCTTTCTTATCCATATCGGCCTCTGGGTTTTCATAGTAAGCGCAAGAATGATAGATATCGGAGGGAACAGCATCCCCAACAAACGACTTGAATTCCTTCAAGTTAGATACGCTTCTGTGGCGCACCATCGCCCTTCCCCTGAAAAGAAGGAACGCGAATTCTCTCTGGCTCACTTCGGATGGAAGAGAAATAGAAGTTGACGAACCTTCATAGAAATCGGAAAAGGATCTGCAGACAAAATCTTGAGAGACAGACACGGTTTTGCCATCCACAATTTTAAAGATTCTCTTATTGCAATTTACTTGCTAGATGTGATTTGAAAGCTCCCTTGTTTCCTTAAGTGATAGGATAGCGGATTTCTGATTCTTCTACAGAATTGATCAACTGGTCCTGAACAGACTCCATGAGTTTGAAGCGTAGAGCAATTGTAAGTTACATATGGCTTATTTTCGCCATATCTCGCCCGAGTGAGATTTTCGACTTGATATCGTGTTTTTTCTGCGTTGAAATCGGGCATACCAGAAAACAAATTAACAATTGAATCCACACTGACGCCCTGATGCAGCAAATAAGTTACCAAGGTAAACCTTTCAACATGTGACATGTGTTGACCTGTTGCTGCTCTCTTCAAAAGTCCACTAATACAAGGAGGATAGTCCGACTCTTGAGCATGCACTATTTGATCAAACTCCTCTAATGTGGGTTTTCTCTTGAGGAATTCAGCCCTAAGCTCGGCAATATCCATCTGCATCTGTTGAGACACACTACCTAGCTCGCGTTTAGCACTTTCTTCTATTCGTGTCTTTACCTCTTCCTGCAAAAGCCTAGATAGTTCAAAAGGAGTGACTTGGACCCATCCTTCGCACAATGCTCTGTTTACAAGTTTCCATTTTGGGTCATGATGCAACCGACCTTGTGTTGTATTCTTTAGAAATTTTGTAAAATGAATAGAGAGCATTTGTCGTCTTTCTGCTTCTTCAACCCTAACTTCCCAATTAAACGCACGTGCAATTTCGAGGACGACTTCTTCATGTTCTTCTCCCTTTAAGTAATCGTTGATCCGATCTGCCTCATACAAAGCAAAACGTTCTATCATTTTGTTGTCACCAACGCCTGAAACGTATGCAAGAGCGAGAGCGTAGGATGCTATTTCACTTTGGGGATCATGCATAAGTGGTTTAGAAAAATGTGCTTTGAAATCAAAAGACGCCCATACTCTCTGTTTCGCCCGTTCATTGATGCTGGGAATATTTGCCACCGTATCCAAATCAATTTCAAGCCCACTAACGAGCTGTCTGGCTTGTGGAAGAAATGGATACTTGGCAAGATCGGCCATAACTATAGGAATGCAATCACCATAGGCTAGAAACATGGGGGTCTTCTTAAATTCTTATGTTTCCTATCTTGAGTGTTATTTTTCATGCGCTTTCGGGTTGAGAAACGGTTAGTACAGAAGGTTAGAGGGAAAGGAAGCATCAGTTCGCTAATTATTAGGTCTACGGAAATTAATACTCGGCTAAGTGGGCGGTGTTGAAGCTGGTGAATACTTGCATATATTCTATTCGTTTTCTATTCTGGGTGCCAGATAAAACGTTAGTTTTCCCTGTTTTATCTGCTGAAAGTCAATCCGCACGGGCATGTCAGACGAGAACTCCAATGTCGCGATATCAGAAGTAGCGGATGCAGCCTTGATTATCTCGGACAAGTAGCTAAGGCTGAAGGTTGCTTTTGAGTTTTCCTTCACCTCTAAGTCAAGCAGCGCATCGCTTCCTTTTGGCAGAGTTATTGTTGCGCCCATTAAGTCGCCGGACGCGCTGAGAGTTAGTTTTTCTGGTTCAGCTTCGATCCTGACGTGGTCGCTCACAAGCTGTGCGTCTTCGATCGCTTGGCTCAGGCCCTGAGTTGTTGTTTTGGCTTTGACGTTGAAGGCGATTTTTGGTGTTGGCACTTCTTCTTCCGAGGCTTCAAGCGTTGGCATGGTGAAGTTGCGTGGGTATTTCCCTATTATCTTGACCTGCAAACGACCAGTTTTGTCGTCAAGGGACAGCTCTACAGATTCGTCTTTGCCGGCTCTCTTGAGGAGCTTTAGAAGTTCACCTATGTTTATGCACATTTTCGTTGGTTCTGGAGCCGTGTACTCCTCGAAAATTGTCTTGGGCCACTCAAAATCAATCATAGCAACGCGGGAGGGATCCATTGCTCTTAACTTCAGCGCCTCGGATTCTATCTTGAAGGTTGCTTCATCAACAAGAATTGAGATGGCTGTCGCCATGTCTCTGAGCAGTTTGGCGTCGGAGACTTTCAGAGTAAACACATCATTTTCCTCGCTTAATGCATATACCGAGAGGTATAAAAGACTTACATTGAAGTGTTTCTGTGCAGATTGCTATTTCAGCAGCTATCTAGCTGTATTCTCTGAAGGTAAAATTGCATTTTGTACAACGCAGAAACTGAGTGGAGGATTCATCGGCTCCCCGTGTTTGCACCTGCCAGACGTATGCAGTGTTGTTGCCGCATTTTGGGCAGTCGATTCTGACAGTCGGGAGCGTATTTAGTTTCTGTTCTTCTTTGCCGATTACTGCCACAAATTTTTGCGGATTTGGAGGAATAACCTTGGCTAGTGTGGGTTCGATCTTTTTCGCTGACTCCTGTTTCTTGTATCCACACTTGGGGCATACAAGCATCAAGGATGCACTTTTGCCTTCTTTGGCTTTCTTGGGCTCAAGACGTGTACCGCATTTGGGGCAGAATTCCATTTTGTACTACACCGCTACCCGTTTTATCTTCCGTCTGCGTAGTCTCTTTTAAACGTTTGCTTGCTTCAAAATTGCATGATTCAGGATTGGCTTATTCCGGAGGCAACAAGGTGGGCTACGCGAAGAGCCTCAGGGATGTTGCTTCGAGTCGAAGTCAACCTTACAATGCGTTCGGCTTCTTTGGTTCTAATTCCAGCAACATGGAGAAAGATTTTTTCATGTGGATTACGAGTGGCAACTTCAAAGCCTTCTCCAGCGGTGAGAATCGCATTCCAGCGTGCCTCTTTTTTTGGCAGATTTTCAATTGCGCCCTGAATGTTAGCTAGGTTAGGCTTTTCGCGAGTGATGGCTATAACGGGGAGACGGGTTTTCTGGCTCAATTTTTGAATATTTACTACATTGAACCCCGCAAAAGTGATCCCATTTAGCATTATCACCCTCAATTGCTGACAGTGAGATGATCTCAGAACCATAGCGGATATTTTTGCTGTTGCATTGAAACCATCTACCGTTACGTAGGTGTGCATTACGCCGTCAAGCCAGTAGCCTCCTCTGAAAACGATTCCTACCACAAGTGCCTTACCCCTGCTGTGTGGGGTGAAGACTCCGTCGTCGACTCCCAGAACCCTGATCTCTGGCTTTATAAGGCGAATGCTCTTTTGGCTCAAACTGCTCCTCAGCAATATTGTTCGAAATATGGTCTAGAAACATTATAAGCATAACTAGAAAGAGATGAACAGATGGAGGGACCCCATTGTCAAAAAGTCATGACTCATCCCACTTTCTCAAGACCTATCGCACCCTATCAGAAGTTCTAGTTGATCGACAGTTAGCATCGCTCGGAGACGCTTACGTTAACTTCGTCTATTCACTCGCGCTTTCTGAGAAAAAGAAGCGCCCTCAAGGCGCAAAGGTTAAAGGAGGACCTCTCGCCGAAGCCCTGAGAAAGGCAGGACTAAGAGAAATGTTACCGTCCAGAATAGACAAACATGTCCTTAGCGATGCTGCGGAAGCCGTGGTTGTCTATGCCTGGCTTCATGAGCTTTTGACTTTAGAGGAGAGCGTTCAGACTATAGTGGAAAGTGAAAATTCGCTAGATGGATTTGAGCGGCTGCTCAGAAAGGCAAAAGAGGAGATCAGGAATTCAGGGCTTTTTGAAGTTCCTCACTGAAAACTCGGTTGGTTTCCCTAGCTTTCTCGGCAGCCTTCCTCAATGCATCTTCGGGTTTGGCAGAACCTTTCATGCGGATGTAGATTATCGGGTTCGAAGCTAANNTTACAGAGACCGTGACCTGCGCCTTCGAGTTCAATTTTGAGTTCTTTTCCAGATTTCTTGATTATGTTGACCTTCAATTTCAGTCATTCCTCATTTTCTATACTGGTTCTTGTCCGTAATCCGGGGCTGTCTTGCGGTGGTCTATGTTGCCGCATTTTGTGCAGAGCATGTCGTGTTGTTTGGGTTCAAGCATACCTCCACAAAGGGAACAGAAGCCATAAAGTACACCCAGGTCTCTATCAACTGTCGAGAGATGGAAAATTTGATTCTTTTCACTTATGACTTTGGCGCGTATTATGTCTCCAGGTCTGCAAACGTCATTCATCGAGTTAACGTACCTGTCTTGCACGTCAGATATGTGAAGGATTCCCGTGAAAACACCTGAGAGCCTTTTGGGACCAATCTTGAAAATCCTGACGAGAACATTGTCTGATTGTGCGTTGCCAACTTGACCAATGACTATTGTCCCCACTTTGGGGAAGCTGGCTTCGCTTACGAGCGGGTATACCGATACGCGCCTGTTCAGCATGTCCATTAGTGCACGTCCGATTGTTTTTGAATAAATGACTCCGTCTTCGGAGTATGTTCCAGAGTCCGGGATGAACTCTTCGATAACGCCTAGACGCTCTCCAGGTAACACCAAATGACCGCTTCGTTGCTCGGTTGATTTTGAGTTCATTATAGTTTCCTTACCGTGATACATAGGAATTGAGGATTTGTTAAAGTTACAACTTTTAGTTTGTCAGCTACTCAATAAACCTTTTGATCTGAGATGTGGATCTTTGGTTGATTAGATTTTTTTCTGTATGACATATAGATCGACTATAATTTGGCGTTTTGATTGAGTGTGGAAACCAAACATCTTGGGGATAGTCATGGGCAAGGCGTATACGGCTTTGATTATGCCACCGTGTTTTTCGACCAAAGACTCTAAGAATGAAGAGGGAGGAACCTGAATAAGGCTTTCACCGCTTTTCTTTAGAAGCATGGCAAGATGTTTGTCAACGGTTGGATGATTATGAAAAGAATAGATTGAATTGCCAACTTCGAGGGCTTTTTCTATGAATTTTCGGTCAGCAGCACGTTTTTGTACACCGAAAGGGGGATTTTGCAGGACAGTTTCGAACTTTCCTGCGATGGCTTCAAGATCGCAGGTGACCCATTGAACTTGGTCTTGAAGACCTGCGATTTCAGAATTTTTGCAGGCGACCTTGATTGCGACTCTGTCTGAGTCCGCGCCTACAACTTCTTTTGCTCCGAGGAAGGCTGCGCCCAAAGCTAGTCGTCCAGTGCCGCAAGCCAGGTCCAAAACGGTTTTCCCAATGATGTCGTTGCGGGCGTAGGCTGAAATATAAAGCAGGGTTGCTGCAGCGTCTTCAGATATCGTATATTGCTCGAGACTTGCTTGGGGCGATGGGTGTGGGGCAAGTTTAGAGAGGAAAAGCTCCAAGTCTAGTCTTCGAACAAGCCGTTTTTGAGCAGATTTTCCCATGAATCCTCGCCAAATACCACTTTGAGCTCGCTCATTGTGAGGATTGGCTTCGAGAATTTTGATGGAGCTTCAAGAGATATTCTGGGGCAAGCTGTGTTGACGTAAGCATCAACCGTGGGAAATTCTAGAATGACCTCTGGAGACACCTCTCTGAGCGCAAATAAATAGGCAGGTTTTTTGTTTTTCTCGATTTTACTCTTGATTTCCAATGCGGCTTCGAGATGCTTCTGCCCTGGTTTGAGCCCAACTAGAATTCCATAGGTTTTGGCTTGTTTGGCTTCTTCGATGCATGCCCATCTTTGCTTAAGGGTCTTCTGGGCTAAGGAATCTACTGCAAAAGCCCTGTTGTCATAGGGATCTGCAATAATCGTTGGTTTGGACGTGGCTANNCCGGCATCGCCGATTACCACTGTTTTTCCTGCTCGGACTAACAGTTCTCTGGCTATGTCAAGGTTTTGGAGATGCTGAACTGTGGTTGTCAAGCCTATTGTTTTATATTTTGCTAGCAGCCCAAGGGATTTGTTGATGGCCTCTTCGATTGAAATGGCTGCTCGGGTTTCGATGTAAATGGTGGAAACTTTCTCATGCTTAAACATCCTTGAGTGCCCAAAATGCAGTATGAGATCAACTCCCAGGCTCTCGGCTTCTGACGTAGATATGTCACAGGCGCCGTAGCATGGGTCGGCGGAAATTATAGGGAGCGCGCCCGTCTTCTCTATTATTGATGCTATCCTGGGAGCTTGGGGTTTCAGTCCTTCAGGCAACTGGATTAAAACACGCTTGGCATCCAGCTTGCTAATTTCCTGTTTGATCCTTTCCTCTTCAAAGTCAAATCCTTTCAAAGTCATTCTCCTCGTGCAGTGCGTAATGAAAAAAGAATGGAAAGCG
>DUHG01000171.1:543-7509 GCA_013330975.1 Candidatus Bathyarchaeota archaeon | reverse complement strand
CTCGGGTTAGAAGCAATCTCAATGGGAGACATCTTCCGCGAAATGATGAAGAAAGACACAGAACTGGGAAGAAAAATCAAGAACTATGTCGAGAAAGGACTGCTTGTGCCCAACGTTATCGTAGTCGACGTTCTTAAACGGCGACTGAGTGAAATTCCAAAAGGAAAAGGGTTCCTGCTAGACGGCTTTCCACGTACGGTTGAGCAGGCAGAGACTTTGGAGAAAGTTGCCAAGATTGATGTCATAATTCTTCTCCTCGTTCCAGACTGGATCATAATAGAGCGGTTATCAACGAGAAGAATCTGCAGAAACTGCGGAGCTGTCTATAATGTACGCTTCCTTAAACCCAAAACTGAAGGAATCTGTGACATATGTGGCGGACCACTTTATCAACGCCCAGACGACACAGAAGAAGTCATTAAGAAAAGAATACAGATCTACGAAGAACAGACCCAGCCAATTGTTCAACTATTCAAGGACAAGAAAATTCCTTTTGTCGAGGCTCACTGCAACGCACTAGATGCACCCCCAGACAAAATCGTCAATGAAATCCTAAACAGCTTGAAAAAGCTCAATCTCGCCTAGATGTCAAGAATAAACTCGAGCGTAACCTTGTCGAATTCCTTTATTATCTCCATACGATGGTACGTAATCGCCTTCACACCAACCTTCTGAGGGTGTTTAACAGGATCAAATTTCTCGCCCCAGATGTTGGCCTTCAATCTGAAACCATCGGGCATTTCCTCAAAACTCGACACTTTAAATTGGGAATAAACTATCCCATTGACTTCGAACTTCACCAATAATGCTTCTAGCCAACTGTACAGAAGCGCGTATTCATCTTCAGCTTCGACTTCGACAGCATCCTCCACTATCGGTGAGATCTTGCTCGTGTCAGTCATAATTTCAAACATGGCAAGAGCAGCATTTTCAAAAGCTTCTTCTAGGTTGTTCCCATGAGCAGCAACAAGAACGTCAGCTGTATGATCAAGAAACTCGAACTTGCCTGTTTTCTCCATCCTTAGACCCGCTAGCCATTCAGCCGCTTATATTTCACTTCTCTTTTACCGCATCAAAAAGTCTTTTGTATGCTATGAATTGCTGCAGCCGTAAGCTTCGCAGAATTCTCAGCATCTTTCAAACTTATCATTCCGACTGGGCTGTGAATGTACCGAGCTGGAACTGACACTGTACCGCTCGGAACGCCTTGCCTAGCGAGAGAGATGCGAGCAGCATCAGTCGTGCCCATCAAGCCAGTTTCAAGCTGATAGGCAATTTTATTTTCCTCAGCAGTGTCGAGCAGGAGACGCAAAACCTTCGGATGCGTAATCAAACCTGCATCAGTAACGGTCAGCGCGGGACCTTTTCCCATTTTAACGGCTGAATCGAACTCTTTCACACCAGGAACATCCCCTGCGACGGTTACGTCAAGGGCTATTCCCACGTCAGGATCCACGCCAAAAGCAGCTGTTGCTGCACCTCTTAGACCCACTTCTTCTTGAACTGTCCCAACCGCGAAAACGTTACATTCAATCTCTTTGAGAAGCTTGAGGGTTTCTACCATCACTGCACATCCAATTCGATTGTCAAAAGCCTTGCCTATAGCTAAGTCTTTGCCAATGCTCATGTATTTTGCATCAAAGACGACTGGATCACCGATTCTAACACCCATCTTCGCAACTTCTTCCTTGCTTTCCGCCCCTACATCGATGAAAAGCTCATCAAAAGTTACAATTTTCTTCCGTTCTTCTTCTTTCTGTATGTGCGGTGGCTTAGATCCAACTATTCCGTGAACGGGACCTTTGCTTGATTGAACGATCACCTTCTGTGCCAACAGAATCCGATCATCAATGCCACCCATTTTTGCAAACTGCAGAAAGCCCTCTTTGTTTATGGTTTTCACCATTAAACCGATTTCATCCATGTGGGCCGCAAGCATGACCTTAGAGGCATTTTTCTTCCCTTTCTTGACCCCGATAACATTTTCCAGCTTGTCCACATAGACCTCGTCTGCGTAGGGTTTCATCAGTTTAGCCATCAAGTTTCGGACTTCTTCTTCCCTGCCAACGACACCTGACGCATTTGAGAGTTTCTCCAAATTTCCTGAGAGCGACATAACATCCCGCCATTTGAGTTGATGCTAAGCTTGATTGAATAATTGATTATTAAACAATTGTGGTGAAAAACTGCAGCCGAATCGCCTGAAGAAGGTTAACATAAAATCTTTTTAACAAGATTGAAGCCCAAACGAAGTTGCCCACAAGACACAGCAAATTCTAAAAACAAAAAAATCAAGAAACACAAAACAGAAAAAACCTAAAAGTCACCATTTGCGAGTGCGATCGCCACAGTCATTGTTTTATCTTCGGAATCATAGCTTCAAGAGTATTGTTGTTATTACACTTTGCAACAAGAAACAGCATATTTTCCAACTGTAGCCCATCCATTCGAAGATGCAGTTTTCTGCAAATGTCTCTGCACATTTCCGCACCGTCTTTTTCCTTGTGACACTCTTCTCGGCAAATCACTAGTCCATCTTTGCTCGGTTGAAAAGTTACTTGCTGCTCTTGACAGCGGCATTGCACGAGGATCCTAATGTGATCTCCCTCGTCAAAGACGTCGACAAACGGGTCTTCAAATTCTTGTGGCATTTTGTAACCATTATCGGAACTGGCTTCAATACTACTTTTCAAGTTTTCTCTTTCTAGATTCGCTCTGGTCAATAACCCTATCTCTTTGGTGCTGCCTGTTTCAGAATTGGTCGGGGTTGTTTTCTTGACCAAGACCTTGCAGAAATTATCTATGTTTTGCAATGCTTCAAAGTTCTCCATAGCAAAAGCACCTAGTATTTAGTATATATACGCGTATATATTAAGATTGCCATGACCGAAAGATCCAAGAGCCCTCGGTTCTTCTTACTTTCATGCGTTTGGATTTAGAATTGAAAAACTTCAATTTATCCAAGAATTAGAAAACCAAGATAGCTCAAAATTGCTTGAAACTCAACTATGGTGAAAGCTCAGCAAAATTTCTTTGCAGCTATACGACGTCAGCGCAAACCCGAGGCCAAATCACCTGACTTCTTGGATTTAGATATTTTCAAAAAGATCAAGTATGCGGGAATTATATTGACTAGAGCTTGCGTGAGGTTAAAGATAGCAATTGGGGCGAGCAAACCCACCACAACCGATTCGGGCATACTGTAGAAAAACTGCAATAAAAAATAGTTTGCAACAGTCATGATAACCACTCTCGATGTTATGGCAAGAATTGACTTCAAAACTATATTTCTCTTCAACAAGGCAAAACCCAACAAAGTTGCCAGCTCTGCAAGCAACTTCAAGACACCGCCAAAAAGATTGCCCCTCAAGAAAATTATGGAACAACCAATCAGCGTGGTGTAAACACCGGGAACAAAACCATAAAACATGAGACTAATCATCATAGGTATCCCAGTCAAGTCCCAAGAAATATTGGTGTAGATCGGAAACGGAATATCAAAAGGTGGTCCAGGAATTATTTCCCATAAAGCTGCTAGTGCGCCAAGTAGACTAGCTGCCGCAATTTCCCGCGCTCCGATTTTTGGAGAAAGAAAATTCGCCACGGAATCGGAGTGAGTTCAAAAGAAATATAATTCTTTCGGACTTGTAATACCTTGATCAGAAAGGACGAATGCCACTTCGCTTCATCAAGAAACCGAAACAATGGCAACTTTTAAAAGTACACATCATACTCTCAGTTAGAGAGTCGATGGGAAATTGACAGAGCAGCAATCCAAGAAGATTGGAATTTTCAAATGCGGCAACATTGGAACATCACCCTTGCTTGAGCTTCTGCTCGATGAACTGGCTGACCGGCAAGACATCAAAGTCAGAACTGTAACCACAGGTTCAAAAATGGGTCTTGACGATGTTGAAGAAGCCCTGCCAAAAATCTTCGAGTTCAACCCGGACCTTTTCATTGTAATCTCGCCAAATACTGCATTGCCTGGACCCGCGAAAGCGCGAGAAGCAATTTCAAGTAGCGGAAGACCAGGAGTGGTAATCTCTGACTCTCCGGCAAAACGCGCCAAAGCCGACATCGAAAAACAAGGTCTAGGGTATATCATCATAACAGGCGATCCGATGATTGGNNCCATTCGCGATAATGCTGAACTCAGCAATCCCTATGCCAAGGCCAAAGCGATGGCCGCCTATGCAATGGCTGAAAAGCTTGCTGAAATAAATGTTCAAGCATGCTTCATGGAAAAGGAAAGTGAGAAATACATTTACTTGGTCGCATGTTCCCATGAAATAGCACAAATAGCTGCAAAACTTGCTGAAGAAGCACGAGAAATTGAAAAATACAATGATACGTTACTTAGAAAACCCCATTCAAAGAGCGGAAAGATTAAGACCAAGAGCAAACTCATGCAACCTCTTGCTTTTGTCGAAAAGCCTCAAGATGAGGGCAGTACTTAGAGAGGTATGCCACAGGTCTTTCCGAACCAGGCAAGGCATATATGTTATATACAAACATATATGATATTTCGACTAAGTATATATTTTTCGCACTACATTATGCAAATCAGGTAAATAACAATGAATGTACTTGAAATCAAGCCACTAGAAAAGAAGACCCTAAATGTTCTAATAATTGAAAAAGAGTACAACGAACCCTTNNACCCTATACCCCGTTGAAATCGATGAAAACGCCAAAAGCTACTTGGCATCAACAATGGACAAGAAAACAGAGCTCAGAAACGGCATAATAAAAGCAATAGACAACTTATCCGCCAAAGAAAAAGGCGACGCCACTGAGAAAGAATATCTCATAGCATATGGACAGAGCGTGCAATCTGAAATAGAAGAACAAGAGCGTGAAATCTCTTTTCCAATAAGAGAAAGCTGGATTGTTATGGGCATTCTGAATCATGCAGGAGAGATCAACACCAAAGAGGAGATCACGTGCCTTCATATCTGCAGCCCTGAACACGTGACTGGAGTTAGACAACTGCTGGAGTCAGCTAGAGCCAAAGTNNCGAGATGGAAAACTGGCTTCAATCCATGCAAATCCAAGTCAAACCCATAATGGCAAAGGCTACAGAGACCCCGCCGTTTCTCCTGTTCTATTTAGATACAGACTCCAAAGCCAGTCCATTTGACATATGTATGGCATATGATGCTGGATACAATGCTGTAATACCCTATGAAAATGTGACCCCGGAAGAATCGAAAACAATCACTCTGGACGCTCTACTATCTAGAGGACCTAAAGGAGCTAAAAACACAGTATTCTTGATTGGAGGAAAGAACGCGGAAAAGGCAGAAGAAGTATTCGAGGCTGTAAAAGCATCAATGTTTCCACCATTCAAAGGAAGCATAATAGTGGACCCCGCAGGAGCCTACACGACAGCTGCAGCCATGGTAGCTAAAACCGAAAACGCATTACTTGCGAGCAAACTAGGTCAATTAAATGAAAAAACATGTGCAATCTTAGGCACAGGCGCAGTTGGACAAATTGCTGCCGTTCTTTTAGCGAAAATGGGATGCAACGTAATCATTGCCAGTCTCAACCCAAAGCGAACGGATGGAAAAGAACATGCTGAAGGCATAGCAAAAACTCTGGCCAAGGATCACGGCGTTCAAGTTCAAGGAATCTTCGCTCCAACAGCAGCTGACAAAATTGAGATCCTAAACAAAGCAGAAGTAATAATGTGCGCAGGAATAAGGGGCGTTACAATCATAGACAAAGAGATGTTGAATGCAGTCAAGAACATGAAAGTCATTGTCGACATCAACGCAGTGCCACCTTTGGGAGCTGAAGGAATCGAGCTGAAGGATGACATGAGAGAAATGGCGCCTGGAATCTTCGCAATCGGCGCCCTGGCAGTTGGAGAGCTGAAACACAAACTTGAAAAAGAGATACTTCGCGAAGCCCGCAGCAGTGGAAAAGAACTATATAACTACAACACAGCATTGCCACTGGCACGGAAACTCCTACAGAAAGACCTCTTCCCGTCAAAGCTTACACTAAATCTGGCCTACGCAACGTCGAAGACTAAATAGTCTCCTTGAAAGCGCGGTTAACAGCAATCTCAGCTATGTTACCCGCACAATCACCTATTCTTTTTATATTATCTCGTATAGAACAAATCGCGCAAACCAATTCAGCATTTCTTTGTTTTCCTGTAAATGCTCTAGTAGCTATTTCCTGATCCAGTTTTTCAAGCATTTGTTGACGCTTCAGTATCTCAACCGAAAAAGGAACATCCTTAGAGAAGAAGGCAGCAACTGAATTGTTATAAAGATTGGCAGCTTCGGTTCCAGCGATGACTAAGAGCTCCAAAACCTCCTCAGGAATTTCTTGTTTCGTACCCTCAAGCATCACCATGTGTCGCGCTATCTCAGCTGAATAATCCGACGCATGCTCTATCTTGTAAACGAGAGTCTGATGATCCATGCAGTCAAGAGGATCGATGCGCAGCTCATTCGCTAAAACAGGGTTCTGAGCGGCATTTCGCAACAATCTTAAAATGAAAAACATGAAGTGGTCAACGTCGTCATCCAAAGAAAAAACCGCCTTCGCTAATGCCATGTCATTGTTTTTCAATGCAGTAAAAATGTCTTCGCACATAGAGTGAGAAATTAGTTGCATCCTCTGTATGGCTTGTTCAAGTGAAACTGTTGATTCATCAGTAAGAGTTTTTATGTAAACGCCTTTTGCATCAGATTCCATAATTCTCATGTAAAGCATTCTGGACACATTTCTGATTGCTTTTCGTTGTGGAATAGAAAAAACCGTTTCAGAGACAAGGGAGATGCCAGTGTAACCACTGAGATAGCACCCAAATATCTTCTGCGTGATCAGGTATTCATCTTCATTCTGACCAATTCTAAGAGTTACCTCCCTGGCCCTTTGTTTTCTTTCAGCGCCTGGAAAAACTACGAGAGAGCGGTCCCGTTGAATGGCGAAGGAGACAACATC
>DUHG01000171.1:0-520 GCA_013330975.1 Candidatus Bathyarchaeota archaeon | reverse complement strand
GTTGAACTGGATACCTCCTGAAGCTATAACGAGGATCAACAAGAGACTTAAAATTCCGACCAGCGAGATCTATAGAGTGGCAAGTTTCTACACAGCATTGAGCCTCAAACCTCGCGGTCGCCACCTAGTTAGGGTATGTGCTGGAACAGCCTGTTATGTACGCGGAGGACCAAGAGTCTTAGATTCTGTAGAGCGCACACTAGGAATTGGAGCTGGAGAAACGACTTCTGACGGCAAGTTCACTTTGGAGACAGTAAACTGCCTTGGATGCTGCGCCTTGGGACCGGTAGTTGAGATTGACGGTCAATACCATGGAAAACTTTCATCAGCAACTGTTGAGAAACTTCTTTCCAGCTACAATTAGGAAAAGGAGGGAAGACTGTGGAACGTTTGAAATCTCCCTCTGACCTGGAGAAATTCCGAAACGAAATTCTAACAAAAAAAGACCCGAAAAAGTCAGCTATCACTGTGTGCGTGAGTACGGGTTGCGAGGCTCTCGGAGTCAAAGACGTACTAAAAA
>DUHG01000168.1 GCA_013330975.1 Candidatus Bathyarchaeota archaeon | reverse complement strand
ACGAATTCTTGCTCCGCAAGAGCTTTGTGGATCAGGTCCTGCATGGCGGCGTTCATGTTTCCTCGGTAATAATGCTTGACGATTTTCTCCGCAAACTCGGTGAGAAGGGAAGCTGGAACGCTGTGGAAGGTCAGGTCTACGAGCAAGTCGTCTTCAATTGCCAAGACCTGTGTTTTCCTTTTCATGGCCTTTCACTCGGGGCTCACGCCTATGTCGGAAACCGTATAAAAAAGCAGGTGCCGCAGCGACCTTTGAGGGCAGGCGAGAGAGCATAGTTAAAGTGAACATGTGCGCAGCAGAACGGAACTCGTGCGAAACCAGCTTCAGGTTTTTGCCAAAAGCCTGATGAATTCTTCTCTTTCAAGCTTAGCGTCTTTCATTATCTTCAGGAGCAGGCCGACGCTGATGCTTTCCCTTGCGTGGACAGGCACGACGGTTATTCTGCCGTCATGGTGCTTCATGACTACGTGGCTGCCGTGTTTCCTGGCGATTTCAAAACCTATCCTGGAAAGGGCTTTCATGACTTTTTTGGCTGGTTGAGGCCGCAGGCTCAACTGGTGGAGACCTCTACGAGCTGGAAGCCGATGAGTTCTACGCCTTCTCTGGGTTTGGCGCCTTCAGCCTCAAGGTAGGCGCTGATGGCTTCTCTTACTCGCTTTGTCAGCTCGTCAAGGGTTTTCGCTTGGGTGTGGCAGCCTGGCAGCTCTGGAACTGAAGCAACATAGACGCCGTCTTCATCTCTTTCAACCATGACCGCGAACTTCAAAACAGGTCACTATTGAGCATAAATGGACGCGCTTACTAAAATCTTCTCGTCCAGCGGATTTTCAGCATAGGGGTGCGGAGGTGGATTTGAACCCCGGTTTCAGTGGCGTCGTCTCCCGCGATCCATTTCTTTAACTAAAATCTGATCCCAAACCCACAGACGAATGCGCTGGCACTGCTGCGCTCTCTGAACCTTCCGCAAGTTCCAAAGGCTTAACCAAAATATTGGCAATGAGGCTACTACTAACCATGAAAGTGCGCCCTACATCAATAGCTGGCTTCTTCTCCGTTTGCTTGCGATGTACTTGCCCAATTCTATTGCACTGAATACTACGCCCATGAGTAGCGCAGCAATTGCCCAGTCGATGAGGCCAGGTGACTGGACATCGAATATGGTTTGTAGAGCTGGAATGTAAAGTATCAATAGCTGCAGTGCAAATGATGCAAGTATAGCGTACCAGAGGTATTTGTTCTTAAACACTCCTACTTTGAACACTGGGTACTTGATTGAACGCGCCGACAAAGCAATAGCTAACTCAATCAATATCATGGCAGTCAAGAGTTGGGTTCTAGCTTCTAAGAGCTGATATTCACCAAGCCATGGTTGATACGCAAAGTACATCAACAGCAGCAAAGTTGCTGTTAGCACAGGTGTTGCGATCAGGAAAGTCTTGACGTCCCGTGTGAATATGCTTTCTTTCGGTTTCCGAGGCATACGCTCCATCAAATCAGGATCACCAGGATCGACACCCAAAGCCATTGCAGGTAATGCATCCGTTACTAGGTTCATCCAGAGAATCTGCACGGCAGTTAAGGCAATTGCTGCACTGCTTAAAGTCGGAAGATCCACACCTGGAGATAGAATACTAGCTATGTATGGCACAGCGACTATAGCTACAAACATAACTAGAATTTCCATGATGTTACATTGCAGTAAGAAGGTTATGCATTTTTTGATGTTATCATAGATTTCGCGACCTTCTCTAACAGCTTTAACTATGGTAGCAAAGTTATCATCTGCAAGAACCATGGAGGCAGCTTCTTTGCTAACTTCGGTGCCAGTTATGCCCATGGNNTGTTTTCAACTACGTCAAAGAGTTGTTGATCAGACATTTGCTGGAGTTTGGCGCCTGTAAGAACCTTGCCTTCTACCTCGTTTTCGCCTATAAGGTTAAGCGCTTTCGCAACTGCGGTTGCTGTAAGTTCGTGGTCACCAGTAATCATGACCACACGAATGCCTGCTTGATTACAGATAGCTATGGCATCTTTGACTTCACTGCGCGGTGGGTCAATCATGCCAATTATGCCGACAAAGATGAAGTCTTCTTCTATTTTCTCGTCAAATGCCTCCATATTTTGGGGCAATTCTTTGTAAGCAAAGCCAAGGTTTCTGAGAGCTTGAAGTGCCATAGCTTCTGTGACTTTCTGCAAGTCTGTACGTACCTGTTGAGTTAGCTTTTGGACTTTGCCGTTGAGCAGGATCTGGTTACATTTGCCTAGAACAACTTCAGGGGCACCTTTCATGTAGGCATTTTTTTTGTTGTTGGCATCGTGGATTGTTGTCATGCGTTTTCGTTCGCTACTGAACGGAACTTCAGCTATACGAGGTTCTTGCTGGTCAAGTGCTTGTTTGAAGATACCTGCTTTGGCTGCAGCGACTATGAGTGCACCCTCGGTTGGGTCACCTTTAACAGACCATTTCTTGGTTTGCTCATCGTTGTCAAGCGCGGAATCGTTGCACAGGGAGGCTATTCGTAGAAGTTCTTCAAGTTGTTTATCGGGAACGATTGTTTTGCTTTCTTCTTCGAAGTGCCCTTCAGGAGCGTAGCCTATGCCTGTAACTTTTATAGCAGTATCATTTGTGTAGATTCGCTGGACGGTCATTTCGCCTTTAGTCATTGTTCCAGTTTTGTCACTGCAGATAACACTGGCGCTGCCTAGGGTCTCTACAGCTGGAAGGCGTTTAACCAACGCGTTGACTTTGGTCATTCGGTACATACCGATGGCAAGTGCACCTGTGACTATGGCTGGAAGTGCTTCGGGGACTGCGGCTACAGCGAGACTAACTGCCCAGAGAACCATCTCAAGGACAGGAAGTTGCTCAACACCTATGGCAACTATCGCCACAATAATGGCAATTAAAACAACTATACTGCCTATCCATTTACCGACAGACGCCATGCGTTTTTCAAGAGGGGTTTCTTCTGTAGTGGTTTTTTGGACCATTTGCGCGATTTTGCCAAATTCCGTTTGCATGCCAGTCCTGGTGACAAGGGCTTTTGCTCTGCCATAGGCAATAATTGTTCCGGTGTAAATCATGTTGCGGCGGTCGTTTAGTTGGGCATCTTCAGAGATAGGCATGGTGGTTTTGTCTACAGCTGCTGATTCGCCGGTTAGAGCAGCCTCTTCAACTTTAAGGTTATGTGCCTCAATTAGGCGTGAATCTGCGGGGATTTTGTCACCAGTATAAAGGAGAACGATATCGCCTGGAACAAGTTGACTGGCAGGAATCTCGTTTTCATTGCCATCACGTATGACTGTGGCGGTTGGCGACGTCATTTTTTTGAGGGCTTCAACTGCTTTTTCGCTACGGTATTCTTGAGTGAAGCCTAGAATGGCGCTGACAAATACAATCGTAAGGATTATTATGGCGTCGACAGTTTCGCCGACTGCGAGCGAGAGCCCGGTTGCGATGATGAGGATAATCATGAGAACGTCTTTGAATTGGCGCAAAAAGAGTTTGATGGGTGATTTGCCTTTTTCTTTTTCAAGCTGGTTCGGACCGAATTTTTCGAGACGGGCTTGGGCTTCTTGCTGGGTTATTCCTTCATTTTCTATAACTTGAAGTTCTTTCAGGGCATCTTCAACTTTTAAGGCGTGCCAAGGTGTATTATTGTTCAATCGCTTGATGACATCATCGGGCTCCAAATGATGCAAAATCCCTTCACCAGTCATTGCTTTCCCACAGGTTTTCCTCGAAGAATCAATCCAGCCATAAGGATCAAGAAAGAAGCCGCAAGTAACCAAAATCCAAAATATAAAACTATATCAAAAGCAGAGATAGCTTCGACATCGATTTCAAGAAACGTAATGAGAAGTGAGGTGCTGGCAAAACAAATAATGTATGCAACAGCTATTGCAAATAGTATGCCCTTTATCTTCCCAATTATTTTCTGCCAAAGAGGGGTTTCATAATCGCTGATGCTGAACCCTTCAGTAGGCAAGATTGACGCCTAATCCCCGTTCATAGAATCTTGGATCCAAACCCGTTTTGTTGCATGCCCAACTGGACATCGGTTCAACTTCATTGTGTCGATTTCTCCTTCTGAATATGAAGCTTCTCTACATAAGTATTGATCCAAAATATTGAGAAATCACCAATAATAATTGTTAAATATGAGAATATTTCTCATGAAACCGATCTGAAATGGATAAAAAAGATGAAGCCTTAGTATGGATACTTGCAAGGCACGCAAATTTGTCCAGTAGAGCGCTTTCGAAAATGACGGGATTACCTCTTTCTACCGTGCACAGAAGAATCAAAAGACTTGAGCGTGAAGGTGTAATCATAGGATATAAGGCAGTGATAGATTATGAGAAAACAACCAAGCCAATAAGTGCTCTATTGCTAGTCGACTTGCCGGAAGGAAGCGGCGAGAAGCATGTTCCCAAGAATGACCTAGTAGCCAAATTCGCAAAGTTTGAGGAGATCGAGGAGATAATTGAGGTTCAGGCATTCAATTTTGACTTGATACTAAAGGCAAGAGTGTGCAGTCTGAAGCGGCTGTCAGCTTTTATGGAAGAATTAAGAATGATTGAAGGAATCGAAGAACTTGCATCCGCAATAATAGTGGAAGAACAGACTTGTTCGTGCGATGACACAAAATATAGGGCTAAAACCGGGCGAACATGACTCAAGGGAAGTGTTGAAGACTCCTTCAAACCTGTCCTGCGCAGAAAAGGTTAGTTTGCTTTGCAGTGCTAATAACCACAAGCCAGAACAAATAAACCTTCGTTTGCAGCAGCATCCCAACAAGCTTGAAGGCGCGAGAGTGTTTAAGAAACGCAAGTAGCTCCCACGTATCCGTCGCGGTACGCGGGGGGTTCATCC
>DUHG01000170.1:1102-3907 GCA_013330975.1 Candidatus Bathyarchaeota archaeon | reverse complement strand
TTCTGGCGAGGAGCAGAACTACTTAAGCTACGAAGTCTACTACTGGATTGCGAGGTCAAAAGGATGGGCGAACTGGTTTTTGTCGGTCTCGGTTTGAACGATGAGAAAGGAATCAGCGTCCGTGGTCTTGAGGAAACGCGATCCGCCGATTCAGTTTTTGTAGAGCTCTACACAAGCTTGCTGCCTGGTTTTTCATTGCATCGCCTAGAGAACCTGGTCGGGAAAAAAGTTGTCGTGGTTTCAAGGCGTGATCTCGAAGAAGAGAATGGACGGAGCATCTTGAATTCCGCCAAGCAGGGAAAAACGGTGATGTTGATTCCAGGCGACCCTTTTGTGGCTACCACTCACATTACTCTGCGAATTGAGGCTGAAAAACAATGTGTCAAAACGCGCATAATTCACGGGGTTTCGATAATCAGTGCAATCATTGGGTTTTCTGGTCTGCACAACTACAAGTTTGGAAAAACCGTTACCGTGCCTTTTCCTGAGAACTCCTCAGAAACTCCCTACAATGTTGTTGCGCAGAACAAGAAATTTGGGCTTCACACTTTGTGTCTGTTAGACCTGAAGGTTGATGAAAAGCGTTTCTTGACTGTACGGGATGGGCTTGAGCATCTGCTGACTGTAGAACATAGAAGAATTGAGAACATAGTAACGCCCGAAACGATTGTTGTGGGCGTCGCAAGAGTTGGAAGCGCAAATCCTTCTCTAAAAGCTGATTATGCAGGAAAACTTTTGGCATATGATTTCGGTGATCCGCCTCACAGCCTAATTGTTGTGGGGCAACTACACTTCATGGAGGCAGAGGCTCTGATTAGCCTGGCAAGCGCGCCAAAGGAATTGCGGGAAGTGGCGAAATGAGCATAGAGACCTTGACTTCCAAGTATATCACCTCTGCCGAGCATGTGCTGAGAACGATGGTTAAACTTCAAGGTCCAATTACTGTCGGCACAGAAAAAATTGAACTGCTGGTAGAGTACGTGCGCGCCTATTTGGAGGATGCAAAGTATTATAAGGATCAGAAAAGGCTTGAAACAAGCTTAACTTCCATAGCCTATTGCGAAGGTCTATTGGAGGCGTTGAGGCTGATAGGAGCAGTGAAATTCGATTGGCCCGTGAATCAAAAATAGAAAGAATAGTGTTGGCTTCAGGCGTATTCGACTTGCTGCATCTTGGGCACGTCAAGTTTTTGGAAGAAGCGAAGAAGGCTGGAGGTAGAAGAGCAAAACTTCTAGTCATTGTTGCCCGGGACAGCACGGTCCAAGATTCCAAGGGACGGAGACCTGTAATGCCTGAGAACCAGCGGTTAGCTCTGGTTGCATCTCTGAAGGTAGTTGACGATGCGTTATTGGGGCTGGAAAACTTTGACGTGGGCGAAGTTATTCAGACAATAAAGCCTGACGTTATAGCATTAGGCTACGATCAAGAAAAAATGGCAGAAAAGGTTCGAGAATACATCCGGAAGAACGGGTTGAATGTGAAGGTTGTACAAGTGGGCAAATTCGGGCAGGACGAGCTTGACAGCTCATCCAAGATCAGACAGAAGATCGTTGAAAAATTCTCCAGATGAGTCAAATTATGCCTAACTGCCAGAGGTTTAGACCAACTTTTATTCTGATTGCCCTCAACATAGCAGTTTACGTTTTTACCTCTGTTGTTGGAGGCAGCTTTCTGGAGACCAACTACGAGTTAGTCTACAAGTATGGTTTGGTGGGCGAGCTTGTAATCTATGAAGGACAGTACTACCAGCTTTTTACTTCCTTGTTTATACACGCTAACCTTGCGCATATTGCAGGCAACATGATTTTCCTTCTAATTTTTGGATTGAGAGGCGAAGAAATGTTCTCTTTGCCAGAATACCTGTCCATCTACTTTCTTGGCGGATTGACAGGTAATATCTTATCCTTGGCTCTGCTTAATCCAGCAATCCCGTCTGTAGGGGCTTCTGGCGCCATTTTTGCGGTGTTTGGAGCTTGCACAATCTACCTGAGGAGAGCAGTTAGAGCGTCAATTGTTGGAGCATTGATCTATGCATTCTTCCTTCTGTTTATCAGCTCAGCTCCAGGGGTTAACAACTTCGCTCATATAGGTGGCTTAGTTACTGGATTGATAATTGGCTATGTTTTGGCAACAAGACGCAAGCCCGGAACAACCTACTCAATAAGCTATTCTTATCAGCGCTCTCCATTCTAGTCTTTNNATCGCAGGATATGCCTCCAGCTCGGCGCGGGTTTTCAAATCATAGTCCGTGGATAGTTTGAGATTAAGCGTTCCCGGGTATGGATCGAATCCTAGTTTTTCAACAAATTGCTGCCGGTAGTGTTCTTTTGAAATGTAGTATGCTCCTTCGCCGAGACCTGTGAAGACTATGCCCTCCATTATGACTGAAGGTGGATATGCGGCTTCAAGGAGTATTCGTAAAGATGAATCGAGTTTCTGGAGTTCAACTATCCCTGCCTCTTGGATTCTTATTAGGCTCCCTTCTGGGGTCGTGGTCCGGTTAATCCAGCCTTTTTTCTCTAAGTCTATCAGATAGCGCGATGCGGTTTGCTGGGAAATCTCCATTTTCTCTGCCAAGTAATCAGTCGATATTTTGGCAGTTCGTTTGAGCGCTCCCATCTCAGCCAGCTTGATGAGCGTGAATAAGTTTCTGCAGAGGCTTTTTTCAGTCAACTTGTCAGTCCTCGAAGATTGATCTATAAATTTGGGGCAGTACTGGCAATCTCGGTATGGATTTCATGACAGGTCATGCGGTAGGATGATTCTTATATCAACATATTTATGTTTTCAAAAGGATTTGGCAGG
>DUHG01000170.1:0-1074 GCA_013330975.1 Candidatus Bathyarchaeota archaeon | reverse complement strand
CCTCCGGGAAGATCTCGAAAACTGATGAGTTTCCCGGTTTTTTCTCTTGGTTCAGCCCTGGAAAGGTGTGAAAGGAGGATCCATAGAATTTGTTTTTCTTGCTTTTCGAGAAGGCTTTTTCCTTTCAGTGAGTCGCTGATTTCAGTTGAAGTTAGGTCGATTTCATAGGCTAGAAATTTCAGAGAAATTTTAGTTGAATTGAATAGGNNTGCCAGATAATCCTTCGCCGTGTTTGGAACCCGTTTTACAGGGTATTCGAACTGTGATGGGCAATAAGAGTTATAAGTTCCTCGTTAATTGTCACTTCACATAGTGAAATACACATGGGCATATGGAAGCTTCGTTTGTCGATGGCTGGAACGCTTGCGTTAATAATTGGCTTGTCGACCCTAGTCTTCACAGTCGTCCTCAGCTTAGCAGGAGTATTCGATTATCTCACCCTAGGCATACTCATTGTCACAATAAACATTGCACAATGGCTATTCGCGCCGTACCTAGTTGATGCAATGTACAAGGTTCATCCTCTCCCAGAAAGTGAAAATCCTCAACTTCATCAGGCGGTCACAAGCCTAAGCCAGAAGAGCGGAATATCCAAGCCAAAACTTATGCTGTCACATATACCATTGCCCAACGCGTTTGCCTATGGTTCTCCAATTGCCGGCAATAGAGTCGCGGTAACTGAGGGATTACTTAAAAATCTAAATGAAGGCGAAGTAGAAGCAGTAATTGGGCACGAGCTTGGGCACCTTAAGCATCGAGATGTGCAAGTAATGATGGCACTATCCATGCTGCCTGCGTTGTTCACCTACATGGGATATGTTTTCCTGTTTCAAGGTCAAGGAAGCCGCAGGAGTGAAGGGGGAAGTGGAGCAATATTCGGCATTGCTTTCATCGCTTTCTCCTGGGTTCTGAATTTCTTTATCCTCTACCTAAGCAGACTGCGTGAATACTATGCAGACAGACATGGAGCCAGCGTCGTCGAAAACGGGGCCCAGAAGCTTTCTTCAGGACTAGCCAAAATTGTGAACTCAACACAACGCAGCAGGTCGCCAAAAGGAGAAAAGCAGAATTTGA
>DUHG01000102.1:409-13766 GCA_013330975.1 Candidatus Bathyarchaeota archaeon | reverse complement strand
ATAGTCAAGTAGCAGCAAATCGCACGTGTTTTATCCGCTTTTCAATGTTGTGTACTTTGGTTCAGTTGATTTCAGAATTCTAAATTTGAATTCAAGTCTTCCAGAGTACTGGAAAGCTCTACGCGTAGGCTTTTCTGATAGTCGTGTACGGGGATTTCGGAAAAAAAATTTAGAATCTAAAAATGCCCGGATATCAAATATGCAGAATATGGGCTTCGGAAAAAATAACTGTATCTCAAAAAAAATTGGGACTCAAGAATTCATTTCTGGTTGTTCTCTTCGTTGGGCGTATCTAGAAGTTCTCTTAGCAACTCAATTTCCTGACGGAGCTCAATAATTTCTGTCTCCAAAGTATTGACACGCCGCTCAGCGACTCTCCTCAGCTCTTCAGCTTCAACCAGAAGACCTGCACGTTCCTCTTCCAGAGTCTTGATCTTCTCCCGAAGAGNNAAAAATCCTTCTTAGATGCTCATTTGAAACATTAACCTTTCAACGAGTTCTTTGTAGCGATTTCGAATAGTAACTTCTGTAACCTGAGCTATTTCAGCTATCTCTCGCTGCGTTTTTCTCTCTCCGGTCAGTACTGAAGCTATGTAACTTGCTGCTGCTGCAATTCCAGTTGGTCCACGACCTGAAGTTAGCTTGAGTTCCTTAGCTGCTGCTAAAATCTTGTGAGCAATCTCCTCAACTTTTCCTTGCATTGTCAGCTGATTTGAAAACTTCGTAATATATTGACTCGGTCTAAGAGGAGGAATAGAATAATTCAGTTCCTTTATCAAGAAGCGATAACTTCGACCAACCTCTTTCTTGTTAACGGTTGAGGACTGAGAAATCTCATCTAGCGTTCTAGGCAGCCCACACTGCCTGCAAGCAAGGTAGATAGCTGCGGATGTTACGCCTTGAATCGATCGGCCACGTATAAGTCGTTCCTTTACCGCTTTTCTATAAATCACAGAAGCGGTCTCGAGAATATTCTTAGGTAAGTTCAGATTGTTGGAAATCTTGGTGATTTCTGACAAGGCAAAAGCCAAGTTGCGTTCAGTTGCATCTGATACTCTTATTCGACGCTGCCATTTCCTCAGGCGATAAACCTGCGCTTTTTGTCCTGGAGACAAGCTTTTGCCGTAGATATCCCTGTCATGCCAATCTATCGTCGTTGACAAGCCTTTGTCATGAATAGTGTACGTTAAGGGTGCCCCAACACGTGTTCGCTTTGACCTTTGCTCATCGTCGAAAGCCCTCCATTCCGGTCCCCTGTCAGCTATTTTTGCTGCGACAACAAAGCCACAGTCCATGCACACTATTTCTGCGCATTCGTAATCACGCATTATCCTCGTGCTTCCACATTCAGGACAGGATTGAACTCTAGCCTGCTCCACTCTTGGTTCGGCAAGTGAAGAGCTTGCATCCTCTCGAATATCGCTATTGCCACTCATCATTTTCTACTCCTGTTTTTCGGGAGCAGCAGGTAAAGTTGCTTGTTGGTCAGTTGTTCAGGGTCCTTGATGTTTGGCTTGATAACTGCGTAGGGAGCTGTTACTGGACCAATAACATCAAAAACTCTGCCGACGACTTTGAGGTTTTCATCAATGACTGTAGACCCAATTTTCGGGGCTTCCTCAGTCTTCACCACCATGTTCAGGGATGGAGTTAAACTCAAAACTCTGCCTAGTCTTTGCAACCCCATCCCCCCTCTCGGAAAATGATTAGGTCAACGTAAATCGTTATTTAAACCTTTCGTCATGAATGTTTTAGCAAAGATTGCTCAGCGAGTTTTTCGGCAGAAAGCTTCATAAATAGGAAGTGTTGATAAGACTGTGCCTTCAAAGGGTGAGGCTCATGTCAAAACCATTCTATGTAAAATATGAAGCGCCGAAAGAAATCGTCGACGCAGCCTATGAAGCCCTCCAGATTGCTTCAAAATCAGGCATAGTGAGAAAGGGTACAAACGAAGCCACTAAAGCTGTCGAGCGGGCTCAAGCCAAACTTGTAGTTATAGCTGAGGATGTTGACCCACCAGAAGTTGTAGCACACTTGCCGCTTCTTTGCGAAGAACGAAAAATCCCATACTTGTTCGTTCCCACCAAGGAGAAAATTGGCAACGCCTTGGGAATAGACGTTCCTTGCGCTTCAGCATGCATAATCAAGGAAGGGGACGCTTCAGGTCTGATAAAAGAGATAATAACACGACTTGAGCAGGTTAAAAGAGGACCTCAGTGATGAGTAAGGACGCCAAAGGAGAAGAAGCCCTTATTCCATCAGAAGTTATTCAAATAATAGGGCGCACAGGTGCAACTGGCGAAATCACCCAGGTCCGAGTTCGCATTCTAGACGGAAAAGACAAAGGTCGTATAATATCAAGAAATGTCAAAGGTCCAGTTAGAGTCCAAGACATACTGATGCTCAGAGAAACAGAGCGAGAAGCAAAGAAACTCACGAGATAGTTGAAAGCCAGCATAAGGTGATAGGCCAATGCCCAAATCAAGAAAATGTTCCTTCTGTGGTAATGAGTTCCCATCTGGAACAGGAATGATGTACGTTAAGAATGATGGGACTATCCTTTGGTTCTGTTCAGGAAAATGCAAAAAGAGTACACTCAGTTTCAAAAGAGATGCACGCAAGCTCAAGTGGACAACATACTTTGGCAAAGAAGAGAAAGGAAAAGCATAGCTGAGCTGCCCTATTCCCATTTTCTTCGCAGATTGAGGGATTACTTCTCCCAGAAGCACCTTCTTCTAACTACTTCAGATAATCTANNGGAAATGGTTTTTGGTTCTTGTAAAGTGTGCCTATTTCTCGAATGCTTTCAGCGCTTTCCGAAGTTCTTCGGCTTTGTCTGTTTTTTCCCAAGTGAAGTCAGGATCATCTCTACCGAAATGTCCAAACACGGAAGTTTTCCTGTAGATCGGTCTTAGCAGGCGCAAGTGTTCGATAATTGCCTTCGGTCGCATATCAAAATTGTCCATTACTATTTTGAGTATCTCCTCGTCAGGTATTTTTCCTGAACCATTCGTATTTATGAAAACAGATATCGGCTTAGCCACTCCTATGGCATATGATATCTGAACTCCGCATTCTTCAGCCAATCCTGAAGCAACAATGTTTTTTGCAATGTACCGTGCCATGTAGCAGCCTGATCTGTCGACTTTTGAAGGATCTTTGCCTGAGAAACAACCTCCGCCGTGGCTTCCGAAACCTCCGTAAGTATCAACGATTATTTTGCGTCCCGTTAGTCCGGAATCCGCGAGAGTACCCCCGACAACAAACCTACCTGTTCCGTTGACGATATAAGATGTTTCGTTGTCGAGCATGTTAGCCGGTATGACTTCCTTGATCACTTTGTTGATTATGTCTTCCCTCATCTGTCCCCTATCAACTTTGTCTGTATGCTGAGAAGCAATAACGACAGCTGTGACTCTTGTTGGTTTTCCATTGCAGTATTCTACCGTGACCTGAGATTTACAGTCCGGACGTAGGTACGGTAATGTTGCTTTCTTCCTGCAATCTGCCAGTCTTTTCACGAGCTTGTGAGCAAGCATTATCGGCATCGGCATCAATTCCTCAGTCTCGTTAACTCCCATTGCAATGTCCGGTGATTGCTCTTCGAAAGAAACTAGAACCCCACAAGTCTGCCAATCTAACCCATCTTTGGCATTGTCTAATCCTATTTCTCTCAGAGTTTTCCTTACGATTTTGGGTATGGATACATAGCAGGAAGTTGTAATTTGTCCTGTAACTATCACGTTCCCTTGCATTACTAGAGTCTCAGCATCTACTCTCGCGCTTGGGTCATTGCAGAGAATTGAGTCCAGAATTGCATCTGACACCTGATCTGCGACTTTATCAGGATGCCCCTCTCCAACTGACTCTGATGTGAACAAATATTTTCCGTTTAGATTCCTCATGAAGTGACCTTCATTTGCAATTTTGAGGAACGGTAAATAACTTTGCTTTTCTTAAAAGGTTTTCTGCGAAAAGACCTGTTCTGCAACAACTCGAAAAGCGATAAGACTTATCATGTAAGTCAGTTCTATAGAAAAGACGGTATCCAACGACTAGGGGTTGCCAATGAAAGAAATAGTGTACACGGAAAAAGCGCCCAAACCAGTCGGTCCATACAGTCAAGCAGTAAGGGCGGGAAAACTCCTTTTTGTCTCAGGACAAGTCGCAATAGATCCGAAAGAAGGGAAAATCACAGGTGAAGACATTGAAGTACAAACAGATCAAATCATGGAAAACATAAAAGCGATACTGCANNCGCGTTACAGTTGGAATTGAACTCATGCCCGATGCACTGGTGGAAATTTCAGTAATAGCCTACAAAGAATAACTGACACTCTCGTTTCGATTTTGAGAAGTGAGCTCTCAAGGCGACAAATTATAATAGTCAGCCGCTAAACATAGAGCTTGGGCGTGTGACGACCTTCACGTTCAAGCAATTTATCGAAAGCCTCGCAAGCCAATATGCTCCTGGCCCTTCAACCACATTCAAGACATCGCATATTTTCTACGCACTGGACCTTATGTCAGAAAAGCCTATTGGGAGAAACAAACTTGCAAAACAACTTACTGTGGGTGAAGGTGCGGTTCGTACAATTATTAGCCGTCTAAAGCAAGCTGGCCTGATAGAGACTACAAAAGAAGGTTGCAGCCTCACCGCCAAAGGTCAACAGGTATGGAAGACTTTCACAGAAAACTTTCCAACTCGGGTGGAAATAGGAAAGAATGAATTGGTCAAGACTGATTACAGCTACGCCTTCCTTGTCAAAAACAGTGGGCACAAGATTGGGTCCGGGATTGAACAAAGAGATGCAGCCGTTGTAGCCGGCGCACAGAAAGCCGTCGTCATAGTCTGTAAGAATGATCGCCTAGCTATTGATTCAGTCACCGACAACCTAAAATCTCAATTTCCTTTATCTGCAAGTCAGATTTTGAGGCATATGCACCCAGAAAACAACGATGTAATCATAATTGCGGGCGCTGGGAGTTTGCAGAGGGCCAAACATGGTGCTTTTGCAGCGAGCTGGGTTTTGCTAAATGGTTACCACGCGGCGTAGCAGGCTCAGTTAATAAGTGTAGTCTTCTCCCCCGGTCAGAATTCGCTCTAGTGCTGTGTTGAAGTTGTTTATTCCTTGGTTTGTTTTTCCAGAGATTGGAATTAGCATAAACCTTAGACCAAGTTGGCTAATCGCACGCATCATGTTTCTGCTGAAAAGCATTTTTTCACCTTCAAGCTGATTAATCGCGTCTTCTAGTGAGTTCAGATTGGCAGACCAGTTCGCGATCTTGTCGACATCTTTCTTTGGAAGCAAATCACACTTTGACAGTACGTGCATCTGAGGCTGGAAGAAACGATTGTAGACAGCAGCTGAAAGAAACATGTTGGAAACATAGTTGAAGGGATTTATTGAAAAAACTGCGTCAAAAAGGTAGACCAATGCCTTAGGCTGTTTTGTTAACTCGTCAACGATATAGGGTCCGCTCGCACGGAAAGCAAAGAGTTCCATCTGCCCTGGAGTATCTACTAGAACTATGTCAGCGTTGGCGGCCTCAATATCTCTGGTAACGTTCTCTATTTCGTCAGCGATCAAATCGGCGGCTACAATCAGGGCACCGTTGGGTCCCAATCCGTATTTCTCCATCAAATTTCCAACATCCACATAGTTGCGGATGTCAACATCGGGAGAATACGGCAACTTGAGCGTGCCGGGATCTAAATTGACAACAGCAACGTCTTGTTTTGACATCTTGAGCCATTCGCTGAATGAGGCTGCAAAAAGTGATTTTCCTGACCCTGCGGTTCCTATTATGAAAACAGTCGGCATTTGGCTTTCCTTTCGGTTGGTTCTGAGCTAAGCTACCCTTTTGTCTTGACTGAAGAATAACTTTTTGGTGTCAACTGCAACCCTGGAGGTTGAGGTTCTATGAGCTCCAAGTCTGTTCGACTCGTGTGCTTTGAAGCCGCCACTGCTATTGCCCCTGCTATAGTTGCTACCACGGCTATAACAACAAGCAGGGTTAGAAACAGAGGCAAGATCATTGTATTCGCCGTGCCGCTCGTTGCCCCCGCGTAGGTTTTGTCGCCAGCCCAACTTGCACGAATTCCATATATGCCGGGGGTCTCGCCCTTCCAGGTTAATCCAAAGCTACCATCTTGCTGTGTCACTGCTTTTCCAAGCACTGTCCACGGCTGGCCATTTACCCCGAGATATATTGTGATGTTTTCTCCTGGTCTGTTTGGAGATAGGCTTCCTCTAATTGTTATTATGCTGTTTTCGATTGTGAATGGTGGGGAGATTCCAAGGCTTAGATCGCTGTCTTCAAGTTTTGTGAAGCTTGCGGAAACTTGTCCTGGAGCAACCTGTTCTGCATTTTTTAAGGTTAGAATTTGGGCTGTGGCTGATCTTAGGTTTTCAGGGCACTCTCCAACCCTCCACCCTGTGGTCCAATTTCCTCCAGTGCATTCCGCGATGTAGTATGGTTCACCTTCATAGGTCATTTTGTAGATTCCGGTTCGGGTGTCCTCAGGAGGATTACTGAGGTGAACGCCGATGTTCATATGTTTCTTCTCTTCGTAGTGGAAAAGCACGACGTCAATCCCTCCGGCACTTATTATCGACGCTGCTACAAATGAGAAAATGTCGCAGTCGCCTCTTCCATCCAAGAGGGTTTCAACGGGGTATTTTCCCAAAGCAGTTTCTATGTAGGTCATTTGGTGGACGATCGCTAGAGCGGCGTTGGCAAAGTCCTCCTCGTTTTGGTATAATTCCATAAGGATATCCGCAATCGGTTTCACCGAATAAGGAGTTATGAATTTGGAGAACTCTCCTGATGCGTAGATCGCATGATTCTTATCTGAATAGTATTCAAGAAGTGTTTGAGGAACCACAATATTCAATGTATATGCGGCTGTGCTGGTTCTTTCGTCGAGCAGCTGGTAGGAAACAGTTTGGTTTTGAGCCATGGCGTTTGAGACTAGCGTAAATGACAATAGCACCATTAGGAAAACTGTGGTCGCTTTTGCGAGCCGGTTTTTCATTTTTTCCTCACAAGTTTTTTCGCAAACGAGTTTATTGAGATTGCGAAGTCTTCCTCATTAGCCAAAATACGTAAAGGTTTCGGATTAGTTCTCTGTGAACGCTCTCCCGCCTTGTTCGTCAATCAAGAACACAAGTTGCTTTGCCGCTTCATCCAACTTTTCCAGAGGCTTCTCAGTTTCTGCTGCTCTTAGGGACAGATGTATCTCAATATGTGGTCTATTTTCTACCCCTTTTGGGTGCGATTTAATGTAAACCGATGGATTATCCTTCATCACTTTGTCTATCAATGGGGCCAAGCTTGATTCAAATATTTTGTCTGCAAAAACTCTTTTCTCGTAGAAAGCAACGTTGTTTGCAGCTTTTCTCAATAGAGGAGCTATGGACTCATTAAAGATGGCCTCCATCTCGCTGGGAACCCCTGGAAGTGAGACTATTACAGTCGAATGAATATCTGCTAAAACGGCGGGGGCGGTTCCTACTGGATTTGGAATTGGCATGCTTTCCTCGGGTATTGTTGCCATCTTGATTCTAGGTGGGGTTAATTCACTTTTGTCAATTTGTTTGTTGAGAAAATATGAATCGTATTTTTCCTTAACCATTTTTAGCGCTTTGGGATTGACTTCCAGTTTGCGTTCTAAAGCCTTCGCTAATCCCTGCAAGGTCTTGTCATCAAATGTTGGTCCCAAGCCACCAGTTGTTACAATAAAATTTGGTTTTCTGTATAATGCCTCACGTATTGCAGCAGCGATTTCCTCGACTTCATCAGATACTACTGTTATTCTTCTAACCGCGATTCCAAGAAGGGTTGCGTTTCTTGCCAGCCACTGGGCGTTCGTGTTTGGAATTTTGCCGATTAGAAGTTCGTTGCCAATGCAAAGTATTTCCATATCTTCAATCATGCATTCCATATCCTTTGGTCAAATTATCTCAAAACTGATTGGATTTTCACATCCATAATATTTGCTAGGCAATTGTGTTGTAGACTTTGCTGCTACCCTATTTCTTGCTAAGCCACCATTTTAGGTATTCTTTTCTTCGGCTTTCTTTTTCCTCTTCTGCTGTCTCTCCGCTGGGTCTTAGTCTGTCTCTTAGTTCCATAAGCTCTTGCTGTGTTACTGACAACCCGCAGCTCTTGCATATGTAGTGCTTGGTGGCTATCGCGTAATGCATTTCTCCGCCGCATTCTGGGCAATAAGGCATTCAATTTTCACTTGACCAGAGATAGATTTCCTCAGGAATATTAGTCTTCGCTCGACTTCTTCTAATTTAGTACGTTGAAAAAGGATACCGTTTCTTAAGACCCGGAAGGGCGATAGCTGAATACCTCGGTGTTATACATGTTTATAGATCTGTTCACTCGCATATTTTCCTGTCTCCATCTCGTTCTCTATCTCTCGCAACAATAAAATGCGCCTAAAGGTTGGAGGGTGTGTAGCAAACCATCTGTTCATGGTCAACCACACTGACTTCGACTCGTTCTCCATGGCAAGATGGAGTTCTCGTTCATCTAAAACACCATCGCGATCCAAATCGTAGTCAGTTTTGCTGTCCATTATCTGTTGAATTTCCTGCCTGGCTTGGGCCGGATCTTCTATGTAAAACGCTCTTGCCCCTTCCGGAGCTTTCGGAGAAATAGACAAACCATATGTGATTTTAGCGAGTCCACTCTCCAAGTTTCGTGGCGACCCCGTCAAATAAGCCGAGTACGCATCGGCATAGTGTTCACGAAGCCTACTCAGTCTCATTACGCTGAGAAAAGTCGCTATATAAACCAAGAAGGACACGGCGCCAATGCCAAGCAGCAATACGCCCCCATTTCCATCCTTGTTTCTACTTCTGGAATATGAACTTGCCATGCCTCCCCTAAAGGCGACCTGTGCAATCATATAAGCGATCAACGGAAGTGCCGAAAGCACTGTCATCACAATGAAATCTTTGTGCTTGATGTGACCAATTTCATGCGCCAGTACACCTCTGATTTCATCCTGATTGAGACTCTTGAGCAACCCTTCATGCACGGCTAGAGTAGCGTTGCCTGAAGTTCTGCCAAAGACGAAAGCATTAGGGGAACTGCTGGGAACAGTGGCCACTTTTGGCATCGAGACATCACTTCTTTCTGCCAGTTCTTTTACAGTTGACTCAAGCCACTGGTTCTCCCCTGGACCTAAGTAATGCAAATTTGCAGTGGCTGCTACAATCGTTGGTCCTATGAGATATTGAAACAACACAAAGAGCACAGTGCCTCCCAGGACTAGCAGAGCGCCCGTTACTATGTCGAATCCAAACACAAAATATTGCAGAAGATAAACTACTCCGAGAAGAAATAGTCCAAAAATGAATGAAGCTATGAAAATACTTGTTCCCATGGCAGTTTTCAAACTTGACAACCCAGGCATATTTACACCGCTTAATGTTCTTTCAAGTGAGAAACAAATAGGAAATTAAGCCTTTCTAAGACCTGCCTAAAATATACCCACAAAAGGCTGAGTGTATTGTGCTCTAGATTGGGTATGCCCCACAAACCTTGCAAAACTGTATCTTCGTTTTTACATAGCTCTTACAAATGGGGCATCGTGTTCCGCCATTTATTTTAGGGTAGACAACTGAGGGTTTGCCGAACAGCTTTCTGAAATGCTCATAGTAAAGCAACTGTTCCTTATCTTGAATTTTCACGTCGTCTTCCTCAAGTATGCTCTTCCTCCTCTCGTCAAATTCCTCGTCAGATAGCATGTCGTTAAAGTGGGTCCTGAGCACGGCTGTTCCTGTTCCTTCCTCAAGCGGTGCTTTTGGTCTCCAGATAACGTCTGTAGGCAGTAAATTCTCGTATGCCTTACGAAGAATCCATTTGCTATATTTTATTCCATCGCGCATGTTTATCTTCAGTTTAATCGGCAATTTCTTTGCCCAATCCATAAATTCTGGATCCATATAGGGCGCTTTGATCGTCATTCCCAGCGATTGTGCCATTGGAATAGATGAGAAGCCCATCTCTGCCCACATGTCCTTCTGCTTTTCTGCAAATTCCTCTTCAGAAAGATGGAATTGCCATGGATATCCAAACAGCTCATCCAAAGCGTCTCCCGTAAAGGCGCTTCCGTAACCTCTTTTCTTGAGTATTGTCAAGCCTATGTACACGGGCATGCTGTTCCTAATCTCCATTGGATCGAACTTTTTCAAGGCAGCGACAACTTTTGGTGCGTTACTCAAAACGTCTTTTCGGTCAAATTCGTGTGTCTCTTGCCTCAAACTGAGGAATGCAACCATTTTCCTAACATACTCGGCGTCCTTCGGGTTTCCATGTTTGAACGCTAGAGTCAAGGCTGGTATTTCTTGGTTGTACTTTACTGCTTCGTAGGCAATTATTTGCGTGTCTGTCCCAGCTGAGAACAAAATGGAATCAGCCATGTTTTTCTGCACAATTCGATTCACCAAGTCTCGCACATGGGGCAAAAGACTAATGTATTCTGCTTCATCAAGCACGATCCAATTCCCTCGCAAACATTTTTGTCAGTTTCGAACTATTTAAGTCTATTTGTATGCATATAGAAAACTCAAAAGCATAAACATATGTAGGGAAATCTTCAGAAAAATTGAACACTGACATAGTGGCTCTGTCTGCATAACATTAGATTGAGCAGTTAACTTTAAAAGTAAATGGACTCCGTTCTATCTAATTCGCTGCACACATTGAATCACTTGACAAGGCTTGGATAATGAAAGTTTGTTTACTTCACCTAAGAATTCGTGATTCTCTGAAAGGAAACCTGCGAGCAGCTTCAAGGCAAATACTTAAAGCAGCCGAGTTGAAACCGGCTTTTGTTGCTCTCCCTGAATACTTCTCTGTTCCAGGTTGCATGGAGAACTTCAACTCTGCCGAAGAAATTTACAAGGAAACCCATTCGGAAACAATGAATTTCCTTGAGGATGCATCAAGACAAATCGGGCAAATCTACCTTCTTGGAGGAACTTTTGTTGAAAAAGAGACTGGGCGTTTCTACAATACCAGCACACTTTGGAGGGATGGTCTTCTCCTTGGCAAGTACAAAAAGATAAACCCAATAGCGGGTGAGATAAGGGCTGGAATAGCGAGAGGTAGTCAGCCAACAGTTTTCGAAACTGACCTCTGCAAGTTGGGCTTGGTTGTCTGTGCCGACATGTTCGACAAAGACTTGATTGAAAAGGTGGCTAAAATGGGTGCAGAAGTGATTTACCTGCCTGTCGCAGCTATGGGTACTCACCCGACAGTCAAGGGCCATCCACTGACCGAAAAAGTGTCAACCGATTACGGTATTATCGTATTAAAAGTTGGAAATGTATGTTCGAGTACGAAAGGCGGAAGAAGCGCCGTGATTGCGCCATGGGGTATAATGGAAGAAGTGTCCGATTCTCCAAAAGATACAATTATTGTCGCCGACCTTGATTTGGAAAGACTGAACGCTTACAGAAAGAACCTTAATACAGCGTAGTCCAATAGTTCACAATTCGACTCATTTCCTCGAATCCAAACTTCTCAAGCCAGTCCCTGAACTCCCTGTTTCTAACCGCATACCTGCAAACTTGTCGCGCGTTTTCAGAATCGTGAACAAGAAGCAACAAACCCTTCAAGTCATGCCGAGAAACGTAAGCCATGGTCTTGAGGAGCGCTTCAGTCTTTTCATCGCTCAACATCTCAGCGCTCAACTCTACAACGACCGGTTTCTTAAGAATCTTGACAAAATCCCTCGTCAGCAAATCCACCCAATAATTCGTCAGGTAGTCTCTCGACGAGAGAGGAACATGAAAATAGTCCACGAAATTGGCTATTTGCTCAAAATCTATTCCAAACCTCTCTCTAGCAAGTAAGGGGTCGGGGAACATTTCAACAGCGAACTCGCCATTAACCATTTTTCTTGCTTCTTCAATGAACCCTGTTATCGTTTTAGCTCTCCAATTTGTCCAGTTTAACCCGCTTTGCTGCCACAGACTCACGCATCTTGGACAGACGCAAAATTCCTCTTCAGGAAAGTGATACAGGTTTAGAGTTACACCCTTTATTCTCTCCCTGTTTAAGGTCTTAATGTATTCCAAGACTTTGCTTTGGTACTGATTGTTTGTAGGGCAAACATAATCAAAAGGTAGATTGAATCGCCTGTTTTTCCTCAATGCTGGACCTTTTTTCGAAATGGCTGCAATACTTGGGTCTTCACGAATGGCTGAGGCGTCGCAGAAGCAGGTCACATCGTTTTGCATGCCGCCAGCGGAAGGGTGGGTTTGACCGTCCGCTGATTTTGAATAGTAGACGTGAAGATCGAATCCCTCGACCTTTTCAGGGGTGTAAGTCACCAGTCCAATTTTCACCGTCTTATCGCCTGCGCGCAAGAGATATATCCACGGTGCTTATTTAATTGTTGATTCGACATGGATAAGTCCAGTTCGCCTGTTTCTTTCGATCACGCCAAATGTTCTGGTTGTTTTGAGCTCGTATGCGTTGGCGTTTGCCCCCAAGGAATCATTGAAATAGACAGGGAGAACAGACTATGCATTACTGAAATCTCGTTATGTACATCCTGTGGCGTATGCGCAAATCTATGTCCGACAAGAGCAATCACAATCGGTTCAAAAAGCCCTATTCAGAAGGACCAATTGGTGAGTAAATGAAGATCAACTTGATGGGTGATCGAGTAAGACTAATTCTAAAAGACAATGTGATTGCCATCTTAGCCGAAGATGAAATGACCACTGTCAGCGGGGCAATCTACAACGGTGGACTTAGAAAAACAAAAGCCATTCTCAACATGGAAGTTCCCGAAGAGTACGGTGATCGACGACTCCANNTTCATAAGCTTAATAACAGCTGCAAAAGTCAAGAATTTCTCACTGGTCAGAGAAGAAAAGAACGGAATCACAGTCAGCGTAATTGCAACTGCAGGTTGCTCTCATGCAGAATCTGCTGGAGAAGAAATCGATGCCCAACAGGTCCAAGGTACAATCAACGTCATAGTTGTGACGGATTCAAGTCCTTCCGAAAGTTGTTTAGTCGCGGCCTTGGCAACAGCAGTTGAGGCTAAAGCCTCAGCCATGCGTGATCTTGATATCAGGAGCAGGTACACTGGACAATCAGCCACTGGAACCATTACTGACAGCGTTGTGGTGGCAGCCACGAATGCAGGAATCTCAGTCAATCTCGCTGGACCTGCTTCACATTTAGGGCAGCTGGTTGCACATTGCACTAGAAAGGCAGTTAAAGAAGCGATAAATAGACAAGGTGAGGCTCTACCCACAAGGTCAGTTGCAGACAGGCTGAGAGAGAGGCATTTATCTGTTGAGGCGCTGGCTTC
>DUHG01000102.1:247-390 GCA_013330975.1 Candidatus Bathyarchaeota archaeon | reverse complement strand
ATGGCCAAGCTTGGAATAGAGTGTTCTGCAAGTGACTAAAAAGCCTTAAATAACCTGCAAATTTATTCCGTTAGCAAAACTCCAACAATAAGGTGCTAGAAATTTGAAATTTGGCGTGTTCCTTTATCAACCTGAGCCTGTAG
>DUHG01000102.1:0-203 GCA_013330975.1 Candidatus Bathyarchaeota archaeon | reverse complement strand
CTTAAACTCATTGAAGAGTGCGCCAAGACTACGCCCGGAATCAGCATAAGTAGCCAACATTTTGCTGAACATGGTTTCTGCGTTTGCCCTCGTTGCGTCGAGCACTGGAGGCAGAGCGGGCTAAACTGGGTGGAATGGAGGGCAAGAACTGTAACCGAGTTTCTAAAGGAAGTCAGGCGGCGTGTTGTTGGCAAGCCATTGTT
>DUHG01000023.1 GCA_013330975.1 Candidatus Bathyarchaeota archaeon | reverse complement strand
CTTACATGAACTGAGTGATCGTAGTTTTTCTGCGGAATCACAACCTTCTTGAATCCCCATGCCTCAGCTACCTTTATTTTCTCATGCACGCCCCCCACGGCGGTAATCTGTATTGAACCACTGACGCTTAGGTTGATCTCGCCTGTAACAGCTACATCCTGCCGTATGGGTTTGCCCTCTATCAGTGAGCATAGCAGTATTGCCATGGTTACTCCGGCAGAGGGACCATCCACCCCGTAAGATTGAGCAAAGTCAATATGCGTGAAATAGTCCTGAGATATGTCGACTCCGTACTTTTGCAGAATGACACTCCTCACCTTTGCAATGCTGTCAGATATAAAACTCTGACCCTTTGCCACACCTGTAACTTTGTAATAACCCTTGAGTGGCTGATCGCGAGGCAGCATGGTTTTCTTGACCAATTGCGCCTTCACACCTAGAACATTTCCCGTCATTTCGCCACTATAGGGGTCATGGACTACAGCCAACCCGTATATTTGACCAAGCTTCGCGCCCTCAGGCTTAATTTCCAGAAGTTTCCCTCTCTCGCTCATTTCATGTTCGAGCAGTTGTTTCTGTATTGTTTTGCAATGTTGACTTATCGCCTCTATGACATGACGACGATTTACGACACGAGCATCCTCATTCATCGCGAGTGTAGCCGCCGTTTTTACAATAGAAATCAAAGGTCTAAAACGGGTTGTAAGAGCATCACGCTTATTGCTGCGTCTCCTGCCTTCCTCAACAACCTCGATGCATGCATCTCTGCTAAAAGGTAACAAATTGAAACGCTTTGCTTCCTGAGCTATGAATTGAACATATTTGCGCCTATTCTCGGCAGTGTTTGGCATGTCATTATTCATCCGCACAACTTTGCCGTAGCCGTAAATCCGGTCCATGAGGGCAGGATGAATTTGGTTAATGCTGTCAAAATTGCCTGCCCCAACTAGAAAAGTAATCGCGGGAACTGGTTCGGTTGAAACTGCCATTGCAGCAGATGAACCTCCATTCCACCTACCTCTGAGGGCTACAGGTAGCTGTCCATCTTCAAGAACCGTTAGCAACGTAACTGCATCTTCTTGGTCCAAGTTTTTAACTTCATCAATGTAAAGTATCCCGAGTGATGCATTATGCACGTCGCCAGCAGATACTCTTTGGTGCTCAGGTGTGCCCATGCCGCCGGTCTGAAATGGGTCCCATGCAATAGAGCCAAAGAGCTGAGCATTTACATGCCCCGTAGCATCTACAAACGGAGCACGACCAGAGCTGTTATCCACAATCAGTTTTGGCACCTCTGTCTGCTGTGCACCACCTGTTCCACGCAAATTTCCCAATCCTCCCATTCGAGAAAACCACCAGATGAATATGCCAAAGAAGATCATGCTGCCGGCTGGTATGAAGGTCATAGGGACAAGTGTCATGAACTTTGCGATGAAATAGTCAGTGAAATTATAGTTGTAGAAGGACTGCAAGGTTTCGCCCAAGTAGGGGGGGTTAGCAGCCCAATTTACCCACGCCTGACCCAAGAAATAGAATCCTAGCCCTAGAAGAAAAAGCCCCAAACCCAGCATAAGGGCTTGGATGGCCTTCAGCCCAACCTTTGTGGTGAATTTGCGTTTCAATTCCTTCAATTGTTCAACCTGCAAAACCTTCTTTCCTTCACCCGCCTTGTGAATTGAAATGCGTGGCTGGCTGGGTAGTGTGGAGTTCTTCCAACAAACTACGTCAAAAAGTTTGATTCCATTATCCTTGTAGACCTTCGTTAGCTTCTCGGAGAGTGCCCTGCCGAGAAGAGATTTTCCAGTTCCGGGGTCGCCTAGTAAGAGAAGGTATGGTCCGGGGCTGATCATTGTTTTGGCTGATGGCTTGGGCTCGATTGGATTGCTCCATTGAGCATACCATTTGCTTTCCTCAAGGTGCCTGAGTTTGTGTACCCATTCGTTCAAGCATAGAAAGCATTCGTTGAGTGCTTGGTCTTGACCTATGACCCAATTTATAGAATTGTCGTCTACGGGGAATTTCTCTGTTGTTTTGAATCGGTCCCAGTTCCACCTTACCTTAATGCTTTGGCCTTGAACCTGTCGTGTTAGAGTCTCCGTGCCTTCTCCAAAATATCCGAAAGACAATTCCTTCTCTGCCCTCAATAGGCATCCCCCGCCAGCAATAAAAGCGGTTATTTCAGAAACGACAATATTCTCGCAAATGGACATACTCCAAAGCTTCTGCCCTTCCAAACCAACAGAAGGAGGGTATCGTGAGTTGAAGTCAAACACAAGGGGCAACTTCAAAACAGGTTGCATTTTCTCTCTTGACTAGTTTTCAGTAACTACTCGGAGATGCTTTCGGCTACCCGTGCAGAAAATAGGCTGGGAACAAGATGCAGATTTTTCGACTTTCGAAGAGCTTATTTTCGTCAAAACTCAAAATTTCTTCCATCAAAACCCATAAAAAACCCCGTTTGACCTGCGAATTTCATCTGCTAGTGATGCTTGCTAAAAGCTGCACCACTTTTTCATCAATAGCACGAGAAGAAAAACCCCAAATTGAACCTTATTCTTTAAAAAAACCTTGAAGAGGCGCTTTTCGTGATGCAATATAACCTAAAGCATGGGAAACACTAGGACCTCATATAAGTACCTACGAAAATCTCCATGCCAAGGTTTTCATCATAGGGTTCGATTTTCCTTCGAGGTTGTCTGAAAGACTCGGGTGTCTGAACAGGGTTTTCGAAAGGAGACTTTGGGCGCTTTTCGTCCAATCTGATCCAGTACATTACAAACGGTCAAGTTTCGTCGATAGTCTGTTGACCTTCAGGCGATTGGAGGGAACTCAAGGATTTTCGTTCCGCTTGTGTTGTTGAAATTTCTTTCGCGATCTCACTGGCAATGATTTGGGGTGAAATTCCGGCAGCTCACCAACCTTAAATCGCAACTTCAAACTCGGGGAAAGTGCCCTTTTCAGGGTTCTTTTCCACGTGATTTAGCTTTTGCGTCCAATAGAGGGGGCTAAACCANNCTGTATACAAAAGCATCAACGAAAGCTAGTTTCAAGTTGCTTGCGATAGTCTTTTATGAGCCAAAGTCCGAGAGACAAAGCAGCATACCTAAAATGGAGGAGACTTCATAAAAGAAGTTGACAAGATTGCGCTCCGTCGCTGGCGCAAGAGAGGCTTCTACAGCGAAAACGTCTTGGTGAAGCTTCTCAAGAAGCACGGCTGCAATGCTGTACGCATCCCAGTTAGCAACCCTAGCCTAAGCCCGCTTCCCGACATTATGGCAAGAAGAGAAACTGAAATCTACGCGTTTGAGGTCAAGAATGCTAGTTATTATGCTTACTTTCCAAAGCAGCAAATCGACAAGTTGTTCAGGTTCCTAAACGAGCTTATACCTGTGGACAAAGAGCATAAGCATGCAGTTGTAGCTGCACATTTGGGTAAGAAGTGGATCTTCAGAGAGATTAGCTGGAACGATTGGGAGAGAGATAAGTTGCCTGACAAGGTTAGAATCCTCAAGCGAGACAGGGGTAATTTGACGTTTGAAAAGGCAGAGTCAACGGTTATTTGACGAATGTTCGTGAGCTGTGCAATTTTAGTATTGATCCCGAAACTCTGGCGACTGTTCCCGTAGGAGACAACCGCGAAACTGAATCGTTAGTTATATGTATTGATCCAACAAAAACCACTGTGGAAGGATTCCTGAAGGGAAGGCCTCTAAACATAAATAGCACTGCTGAAGCAATAGTCGGTGATTCTGTAGCACACGCCATATTTTCGCCCAACCGTGCAAAACTGATCGCCCTTTCGGACCCCTTAGTGCAAGGGGTAAAGATTCGAGAAGAAGACTTCAGAGTAGTTGGTGTTGTTGTTGATGCGACAAACAACGGTCAAGTCATCTATGTTCCCTTGCAAGAACTCAAAACCGCGGCGCATGTGAGATATCCCAACATCGTGTTCGTCAGGATAGCTGAACCCACCTCTTTGGAAACACCCTCGGACATAGAAAGCAAGGTCAGCTCCATAGAGTCCAGCCTTGCGGTTGTCTGGGTTAACCAAATTAATGACAAAAACACGGAATTTCTAGAATCAATTTGGTCTATAATGATGTTTTTGCCGCTTTTCACCATAGCTTCTGGAGCTCTTTGCNNGGGAGGGAGACCGAGATTGGTCGTAGCCATTCTCGCTTTCCAAAGCATGATAGTTCTATTAGCGGGGTTTGGCATCGGGGTATCTCTAGGCACAGTAGTAACAGTACTTGTGCTGATCGCCAACCCTGTTATTACGAGTTTGACTGTTTTGGAAATTGTTGCGGGGTTGCTTTCAGTATCGATAGGGATGTTTGTTTTGACGCTCTACCCTGCTTTCAGAATGGCAAGAAGCTCAATTTTGAAACTCATGTCCTAGATGGTCAAAATTCCTTTGGGTGTGCTGCAGCATCAAAATTTGTGCTGGGAGCTGCCTTACGAAATCTTGAAGTTGGAGAATAGGAACAATCGGGACTTTGTTGCAGAATTTGAGGCCTCCTGGAATAAGGGAAAGCACAGCTGGGACAAAATTCGCTTTTCTCCATTTTTGGCATTCCAATCGTAAAGAAGCGCTTGGTAAAATACTGGCTAGCGCTTTTGTCCTTTGTGTCTGCGCTTCAACAATTCTCTTTGAAGAAGAAGGGGACAGAGTTCGTTTCCATTGTTTGCAGTCCAGACAAACGACAATTGGCTCTCTGCATGCGACAATATCGATTTCCCATCTTTTCCCTCCCTCCTTAAACCGGAAGTTCCTCTGGACACTGTAGCCATGGACTTCAAGTGTAGCGCCAGCAATATTCTCAAATTCTTGCCACTGCAGCAGTGCTGCAATAACCTCAAAGTCAGCGCCCAATAATAGCGCCCTTAACGCTATTTGCACACGCGCACTTGGATCCACGCAAACCATATCGTCACTGACACAAACGAGCGCCTTATTTTTCAGTTCTCCTAGCAAACTTGCGAGTATGCTGGGTGAGAGTCTAGTCCCTCTTTTGAGGTTTTCAATTGAAACACATCCCTTTTTGGTCATTTTCAATAGTGAAGTTAACATATTTAGCTCAACTGTCAAAATCTATTACCTCCAAATAATGATGAATATTCAAAACTGCGTTTTTCAATTGACCCAAGGCACCTGTTGCACGATAGACTCTGGTACAATTCAATGATGCGGTCATTGAGTTCAAAATACCTCGCCAATTCTCTGCTCAATTCAAGGATGAACGAATGCTCAGAAATTGTCTTTCATGCCTTTATCTCTTTCACCTCAGCATGTCAAAATGGCATTTAGGATTTTTTCATAAATTTTGGAGGCATTTCTTACAGACCATTTTCGCAATTCGAAGTGGTCAGCGGTGCAAAACCTTAATGAATTTGTTGAAAAGTTTCAATTTCGGTAATAATTTCTCGCGAAATTTACACTCTAAATGGTAAAATGAAGGGGTTCGGACGAGTTTCGCCTCCCCAAGAAACCCTTTCGACCAGCTTTTGATGAGGACTTGGAAGATTTCAGAGACAGACTGACTATAATACTCGATTTTTCTCAGCGTTTCACCTACCAAGCATTGTTCTTTTGCAACAAAGTCAAGTTCTAGTAGGTATTTCAATACCGTAAAGACCCTAATTGCAGTTGTTTCTTTGCGGGTATTCATGTATATTTAAGGTTCGCAAGAATACGCATTTTAGTTTCTAACGATGCAGGCAGGGCATATGGAGTTATAGTCAGCGCTTTGGAGTACAGGTTCGCTGTTACGAATACTCTAAGGTAGAAGTCAGCATACAAAGGCGGGTTCCGCCTGTAACGAATAGCTCGGGTTTAGGTAGCTATTTTCTTTAACCCATTTTGGGCTTTTTGGCCATTTTAGTGGCTGTCTGGAAGTCAGCTTGGGTGTTGATATTGAAGAATGTTTTGTGGGCAGGGTCTAGCTGTTGCAAGACAAGTGTTGAAACATATCTAACTCCCCGCATTTTCTCTATCATCCCACGCATATCTAACCTTCCCTCGCTTACAGCGGTTTCTGCAGACTCTTTGGCAACTGTTGTCCTGTACACAGCGTGTAACGGTTCAATATTGCCGTTTGGCCATTTGGGAATTGCAGCCGCCTTGCCGAGGCAGAGTTCAAACAACAGTGAAACAACTTGTTTTGAAATGAAAGGCGTGTCAAACGGCACGAGCAGACAATAGTCGCCCTTTGCTACATTGAATCCACTCAGCGCACCAATCAGAGGACTCTGAATATTGCTCCGGTCCACGGCAAAGCGCACATGTCCAAACCCGAGGCAAGAATATTTGGAAATACGATCCTGAGAGTTTGTTACTACAATTATTTCTTCGACGCTATCTCTGATTGCGTCAATAACGTGCCCCAGCAAAGGCTTGCCTGCGAGTTCCATAATCCCCTTGTCTACGCCTATTCTGCTGGAGGAACCGCCTGCAAGCACAACGGCAGACCTTTTCAAGTGCTTTTCCCCATATGCTTGAAGTCGAAGATCAAGAATATTTTCTTTTATGCTTGCTTATGTGTTTGGTTGATGCTTTTGTATACGAAAGAAAAGACTGACTGTAGGGTGCTTCGTAGGGAACAGATAAATGATTATTTAATCTGGTTACCGTCAATTTTCTTGGCGATTTCAATTAAGATTTTTGTGAAAGGATGATCGGGTTTATCTCGAACGAAGACTAAACATCCCTCGGCGCGTAGGATCTCGCAAAAACATGGCACTAGAGCAAGCAACGGAACTTGATACAATGTTTTTGCCTTGCCCTCCATTTCCTCCTGCTTCGTTTTTGAGCCGGCGTCAAGCACTTTGTTTATGACCAATCCGGTTTTCTTTTCAAATAATTTGTATAATTCGCGCAGCATTCGGCTTGTTCCGTTAACGTCCGATCGATCTCCTGTTGTGGCTACTACCACCAAATCTGCAGCTACAATGGCGTTTATTGATGAATACTGTAGCCCTGGGCTCGTGTCGAAAACGATATAGTCGAATTCTCCACTCTTGAGTAACGTATCTCTCAGGGCAAGTAGTCTTCCTAATGCCTTCATTTCCCATTTACGGTCTTTCGTTGACATGTCCCTAATGGATTCTGTTGAAGGGTTTGCGAAACCGACAAAAAATTTGCCATTTCCAGGAATGCTGGGACTGAGATCCACTAGCGCTTTGTTGATTTCACACCCCTCATTTAGATAATCGTTGAACCAGCTGCTAGAGGCTTCAGTCTTTAGAATGGCGAAGAGGCTTGGAGCACGGAAATCCAGATCGATAAGACAGACATTTTTGCCTTGTTTGGCGAAAGTGGCTGCAAGGTTTACTGAGAGAAGAGTCTTTCCTGTTCCGCCTTTGTATGAATGTACTGCGATTATTCTTCCCAATCTTTCTTTCACCCTTGGCTTTCTCTGTCGACATAAAAGTATGCTTTTCTTCCAGTGCGTTCTTTCTTCAAGTAACCCATTATTACAAGTTGGTTTAGATATGCGCTTTCAACAGCCCTGGCACGACTAGTTTGCTCAGAAATTTCCTCTGCCGTGGCTCGTCCGCATCTACATACGGTCATGGCTGTTTTGCGGAGGTGATCGGGCATTGATANNCTCTGGATTTCAATCATTACTTCCATTTTCTCGTTCAGTCGCTCGAGGTTGTCTCGTATCTTCTCCAGAACCTGGAGAGGTTTCTTGCCTATAGATTCTTCTTTAGCCAAGCGATTTCCCCGAGTTGTATTGCACGTGTTCAGTAAGATTAGATGACGAGAGTTTATTAAGTCTTACGACACACTGATTATTATTCTCCGCAAATAACGCTAGTAAGCTTCTACAAAACTTCAACAGTCTTTTTACAAAATGTTGTAGGACCAGCTCTGCGGTTACTTAATCGTTCGAAGAACTAGATACTGCAAATTAGCATACTCAGAAAAGAGCTGGGACCTGTTGCCTTGCTTCTTCAACAATCGGTAGGACTTGCTTCAACTCTCTGAAGTACTTCAGAACCGTTATTCCGCGTTGTGTCACGGCATAGACCACACGCCTTTTGCCAACTAGTCGTTCTTCCACTAAATCTTGCTTAATCAGAAAGTCCAAATATTCTTTTAGAACACTGCAGTTTACGTTAGCCTTGTACATGACATGCGTCAGTTTCAATGGACCACGCTGCGATAGGACTCTAAGAATATCTATGTACATCTCGAGCTTAGAGCGTCTCATTAGTTTGCCTCTTTTCAGCCATATCTTTCGGTTTCATTATAAAGCTTTTATGCATCACTAATCTACGTTTCTCTCCATCAAATCCGACAACGTGATTAATTCTGCATCAAAAATTTTAACATTTTCGAATACTTCTGAACAGTCGACCCATATAATATAGCGGCTTTTGCGGCAATTTTGGAAATTTCCCAGCCGCGCGCTAGCCCAAAAAAGATTTTGAGGAAGATTTTTGGTTTTCAATGGACTTTCTCTCTTTAAGAAACTTCATATGAAAGGTCAGCGGGTCCTTCGAGTTTTAGGATCTG
>DUHG01000003.1 GCA_013330975.1 Candidatus Bathyarchaeota archaeon | reverse complement strand
AATCTTGGACGATGCGGAAGAGAGCAAGTGCTTCAAGAGCCTTGTCGAAAGAAAATTATTGGTTCCAAAGCACGTAGGAAAAATGCAAAAGCACAGGTTATATATTTGAATAAGAGAGGCAAGTATAACTAAACGAAGACTACTCTTTATTTGAGAGTGTGGTGTGAGTTAGACATGGATTTTGTTAAGGCGGCTTTGAAAAAGGAAATACCTGCAGGCAAAATGAAATCTGTAGAAATTGCTGGGATCCCTGTTTTACTTGCCAATGTTGCTGGTGAATATTATGCTATAGGTAACAAGTGCACGCATCGGGGTTGCAAGTTGTCGAGCGGCATATTTGAAGGCGAAACTGTCAAGTGTCCTTGCCATAAATCAATTTTTAACGTCAAGACTGGCGAAGTCGTGCATGGACCAGCATCTAAGCCTGAACCAACATACACTGTGGAAGTAGAAAAGGAGCAAATTCTAGTAAGCGTCAAGTAGTTTTTAGCAATGGTCGCGGCAGCTCCACTTCTGCAGCAACCTCGTTCCTGCGCAAAAACCACGGAGTAAAAGGCCCGTTATACCGCATCGAAAACACTTGACCAATCACTTTTAGTCCAGCATGTTCGGTTTCAGCCAATAATTCTTCGCTTTTCTTCTTGAAAATAGAGTTTGACGAACGACCAGAAAACCTGAGAGCCGCAACAATTCTTTCAGGCACTTCTATAATNNAGGCGCTGTCATGGCTATCTGCTCTGAAACAACAGGCGCAGTCATCGAAATTTCCGATTTCTGACGGTTATTGCCTGTGATGAAACGGAAGAGGAGATTAAAGCCCCCGTCGCCATAACCATCAACTTTAGCAATAACCAAAAGAGGGTAAAGTCTAATCTCTATCTTGCCAATTTTCTCCAAGATTTTGTATTTTACCTGTTCCACCATAATTTAAGTGTCAAGAATCCGCAGAATATATTGGTTCTCTTCGAATATCCAGCATCGTTTGCTGACTCATTAAACTTAAAAACAGATTCTCACAAATGGATAGATTAGCTCAATCGTTCCTTCAATAGGAGGTGATTGATTGAATTATAGAGAAAGACAGGAGATAATAGCGAAATCACCCATTTCCTTTGGCTACCTAAAAAAATTCAACTTAGGCGCTGGAATTCTGCACTTGTCACAGGGAATAATAATGCTCGCCCTGGGCACTCTTCTAACTTGGGAACGAGACATATACACATTCTACCTGAAGCTCGACGTAACCCCTGGACCCCCACCAGTCTTCAACATCGCACCAGACCCTCAAATCTGGTATACGCTAAGCTATCTAGGGGTAATCGTTGCATCATTTCCGTTGCTTTCAGCCCTGGCACATTTTCTGATTGCATTTCCAAAAAACAAAGACTATAATGAAAACTTGAAGAAAGGGATGAACCCCTATCGGTGGTACGAGTACGCTTTTTCCAGTTCAATTATGATTGTTTTGATTGCCACGTTTGTTGGTGTGTGGGACTTCTGGTCGCTCATGATGATATTTGTGTTGAACGCGATGATGATTATGTTCGGGTACTACATGGAAGTGGTGAATCAGCATACAGAAAAAACTTCGTGGTCAGCCTTCTTGGTGGGTTGCGTTTCAGGAGGCGTTCCTTGGGTAGTACTATTCGCCTATTTCGCAGCAGCAATAATGTCAACAGGCGTTGAGCCGCCAGCGTTCGTATATTCGATATTCTTCATTTACTTTGCAGTGTTCAACGTTTTCGCCCTCAACATGGTGTTGCAGTACAAAGGTGTAGGTCGCTGGAGAGACTATCTTTACGGAGAACGGGTTTACATCATATTGAGTTTCGTAGCTAAAACAGCGTTAGCTTGGCTTGTCTTCATCGGAGTGTTTGCGCCGTTTTAAGCCTCTCAAAGCGCCCTTTTCTCTTTTTTTCAGCAAACAAAATATGCGTAGTTAAATTTTTATATTCCTACTTGTTAAAAAAATCTATTAACGGTCGAATATTAATTATCCGTGAGGAGTGAAAGCGAGTTAGAGGAGGTGAAATGGAGTGAAGTGTGGTTTATGTAAAGCTGAAGTCAAGGAACAGCCAAAGATAACTGCTGAAGGCAAATGTTCGGTTTGTGGAGCAAAACTGGCTGTTGCGAAGTAAAATAAATTGTTTTGCAGTTCTAAGGTTTTGGAGAACGCGCTACCAAAGGGTAAGCAATCCCATGCAAATTGAGTTGTTTCCATCAACGCTCTATTTTTCTTTTCCTGTTGTGCTCCTCTGTCATATATACGCCCTGCTCTCTATCTTCTGCCATGTTTTTACTGATTAAGAAATTGGGTTGGTTAGACCAAATTAATAATTAGTATTTTATAACAGTATTAGAAAAACTAAATGATAGGNNATTGTAGGGAAAAGAAATGAAAACCAATGACCTTCGACGTTTCATCAAAACAACCGAGAAAATGGTTGTCCCATCAAAGGTCGCGTCAACCACCCAAGGAAGCGCTATGCTCCGCAAACTCCCGCTACGATTCCAACGATACATAGTCAACAGAGGGGCGCGCACCAATCCGTATATGAGCTTCGTTGTAGAACCATACGCTACGTTCCTATCCTTTGAGGTCACCGATAGCAGGGCGGCAGAGCAGTTGCTACCGCCCAATTACAGCTTGTCCCCTTCGGCAATGTTCAGTGATACCGCCAAACGAAAGTGCGCGATAGTCAGTGCCTTTAACGTACACACGAGTGTGTTTTGGGGGAGCCGCGTTGAGTTCTACCTGATCGCTGAGAACTGCAAGACAGGACTTCTCTCTTGGATCATAATTGAGTACGAAAGCAACACACATAGTTATGACCCGAAACAGGGTTTCGTCGCTCCAAGCACCTCGCATTCAGTGGTCACGACGTCTTATCTTGGAGAAATCATCATTGATGTCGCAAGCGCCCGATCCGATAACGGCCTTGTCTTAGTAGCTGACCTCAAGAACAGTGTGCTCAAGGAACTCGATAAACGCCTATGGGTCGAGGGAAATCTCTCAGTCGACTACGGCGGTGAATTGCAACAATGCACCAAGCCGTTCAGTCTGGTGTTCGATCCGAAGGAGATGACCCAAGCATTGAAGATTCCGATTGACGGTATATCCCTGTGCACCAACACTTTTGGCGCTGGTCTACTGGATCCGATGCCGTTCGAAGTGGCGTGTTTCCCTTACGCACAGCACTTCGTCACTACGAGCGTTCCGACAGCCACCTCTATGCGGAC
>DUHG01000150.1 GCA_013330975.1 Candidatus Bathyarchaeota archaeon | reverse complement strand
TTTTGCAGATTTTTGCCTGCTTCCAGTCCCTGGGCAAGCTCGAGCATTGTATTTTCTCCCTCTCTGCGGATGATGATGTCCAGTTCAGGGCATTCTTGCAGGGCTTTGTCGTCCCAGAAAGTGACGTGTGGACCGCCGAGAGCGGTCAAGCAGTTTGGATGAATTTCTTTTGCAATCTTGGCTATTTTCAGTGCGGATTTGTAGGTGAGGGTTGTTGCTGTAATTCCCACGATGTTTGGTTGATGCTTGCTGAGTTCGTTTCTAAATTCTTCGAAGGAGATCTTGAGGACTTGGCAGTCAATCACGTCAACATTGAAATCGTGTTTCTCCAAGACCGCTGCCAAATACCCCAAACCTAGCAGTGCGAAAGGCAAATGCGCAACGGCTCCAGTTGGAGAAGGTGGATTGATGAGGGTGACGCGAATATTCATTGGATTCACTGCTTGTTGTCTCAAAAAATACGCTGTGTTACATGCTTAAACGTTTCGCACGAACTGATTCTGGGTGATTGTTCTGGATTTATTAAAAAACCTTGTGAAATTTTCAGTCTACATTAGTGTGGCGAACAGATTTGGAGGCCATTTGTTCCAGGCTGGTGTCACAAATATGTCTGTATGCTCGATCCCCGGTAGTTTCCGTAGTTGTTCTGTTGCTTCAAACAAATCTTCGAAATTGTGGAGGAAGACTGTGCCGTGTACGTCATATGGTCCGACATTCTTTATGAGCACAACAACATTGGGTATTTCGAGCATCTTTGTGTAGATTCCTTGTAGATTGCTTCTTTTTGAAACTTTCGTGTAGAAGAACGCAAAGGCTTGATATCCGAGTTTTGTGAGGTCGACAGTTATTGTTGATACAGTCAGTACAGATCCTTTGAGTCTTCTGAATCTTTGGATTACGTTTTTTGTTGATATTCCAAGTTCCTCTGCGATTCTCTTGAAGGGCATACGAGCGTTTTGTGATAAGATTCTAGCTATTTTCAGGTCTGTCTCGTCAAGTTTTGTTTTCTTGAGGTTTGTCGTCTTTGGTGCCTTATTATTGGGGTTTTCTGCTCCTTTGCCTGAGGTACCGAAGACTAGTTTGTCCATGTGTTCCATGTAAGTTGCTTCGGTCCATATGATTGTCTCCACTCTTTTCACGTGTGGGTGGGATTCCACTTCTCGTATTGTTTCTGTAAGGTCTTGCATGCTGCGGAAAACTGCTACTGCAAAAACGCTGTATTTGCCGAAGGGTCCGACTGTATATATGTGTCTGTGCTGTTTGTTGCTGAGAAATTCGGTTACTTCTTTCTCATGCTCAACAGTTGTCATAATCCCTAAGTCAGCAGCATATTCGAATCCTAGGCTTTGTGGGTTAACAAGTGTTATTTCGCCTTTAATTATGCCTTTTTCCCAGAGATTCTTGTATCGCATTCTGACTGCGCCTATTGAGATACCGCAGTCTTTGGCTAATCTTGTGAAACTGGTCCTTGAGTCAACTAGAAGGGTTTTCAAAATTTTCGTGTCGATTTCGTCTATTTTTGGTTGCGTCTGCATTTCTGTTCGCAAGTATATTTTTCCAATGGGATATGCTCATTGGTAGTTAAACTTTTCCAGACTGCATTTATCTGTGAAGAAAGCTAAATATACACTTTTTGGATTCCAGAAGGCAAAACAAGAAAAAATTTATAAGTCCACGGCTGCTCCGTATCTAAACATAGAAAATAGGAGAAATGAGAAGAATGCAAAAATCCAAAAAAGCAATAGCGATATTTCTACTGATGACTTTTGCAGCTTCACTTGTTATGGCAATACCTGCCACTCAAGCGCAGACACCCCCCGAATTTAGACCCGTTGCAGTTATCGATGCCGTTCCCAACCCCGTGGGAGTTGGCGAGGACGTGTTGATACGATTCGGAGTTCTTCAAGCCACGGGAAGCCCATTATGGGGCTGGACAGGTGTTACAGTGACAGTTGTAAAGCCGGATGGCACACCTCAGACGCTTGGACCATATACTACTGACTCAACAGGCGCGACATACGCAAATTACAAGCCCACCGCAGTTGGCACATACAAATTTACGACAAACTATCCGCAGCAAACAGTTCCAGAAACATTCTTTGACCTTGAAAGAGGGGTTCTTATATTTGAAGGCACCGTGATGCTGGCAAGCACCAGCGAAACCATAGACCTTGTCGTACAGCAAGACCCATTGCCAGGTTACCCCGGTCAGCCTCTTCCCAGCGGATTCTGGTCGCGTCCAGTAGATCCACAGCTTAGAGAATGGTATACGGTCACGGGTAACTGGTACAGTAGGCCAGATAATGCGTTGGCACTCTACAGCGATGATGCACCAGAGACCGCCCACGTGCTATGGGCAAAACCATACACTACTGGTGGTCTTACAGGTGGTCTATGGGGCGAAGGGCAAGTTCCATCTTCAGCTGAAACAGGCGACGCGTATGCAGGCAAATTCATTGATTCAGTGGTAATGAACGGTATTCTTTATTACAACAGAGACGATGCGAAAGTAGGTTCAAATGGAATCTGTGCAGTTGATCTTCGTACTGGAGAAGAGCTTTGGTTCAGGAACAACACTGTCCTGTCTTTTGGGCAAAACCTGTACTTCAACAGTTTCAATTATGACGGTGTCTATGACTACCTTTGGGACGCAAGTGGTGGATCGACTTGGAATGCCTATGATCCCTTCAATGGCGAATGGATCTACACAATGACGAACGTACCTTCTGGAACGCGTGTCTTTGGTCCGAGCGGCGAAATCCTCATCTACCAAATAGACTATGCTAACCGTTGGTTGGCTCTCTGGAACTCAACTGCAGCCGGACAAACAGCCCCAGGCTTCGAAATTGAACCAACTGCCTATGGAAGTTGGGGCGCTTACTATGGAGGACAACTCGTTCATGGATCAACTATTGACGCATCCGACCCCAGATCGTACTCGTGGAACGTAACAATTCCCGCGGGATTAACAGCTGGAAGCTCATTCTTCACACCGATATTGAAAGTCTATCCTGACCGAGTAATGTCCATAGACTTCAATCAAACACGGGTAAGAGTATGGGCAGTAAACACCAAAGCAGGCCAGAGGGGAACACTGCTATTTGACAAATCAACAAACGCTCCTGCTGAATGGCTAGAAGGCTTTAACACTCTACACTATGTTGGCGCAACTAACGAAGCTGAAGGCGGTGTCATTGCAGTTTGGTCCAAGGAACTGAGGAGACACTATGGCTTCAGTACAGAAACCGGAAACTTCCTTTGGGAGACTGATTCTGAGCATTGGCTGGACGCTTATGGCTGGGGCAATGTCGAGCACACCTGGTACTTTGCCTACGACAAGCTATTCTCAGTTGGCGTTGGCGGAATAGTCTATGCCTACGACTTGCAGACAGGAGATACTGTATGGACTTACGAAATGACTGATCCATATAATGAACCTGTAACTGGCAACAGATGGTGGGGCTGGATAACACACATTGCAGATGGGAAGGTTTACGTCGGTACTGTTGAACACTCTGCTGAGATGCCAATACCCCGAGGTGGACCATACATCTGCCTCAATGCTGAAACAGGCACCGAAGTCTGGAGAGTAAACGGCATGTTCCGTCAAACACGCTGGGGCGGATGTGCAGTCATGGGAGACAGCATAATAGCTACTATGGACACGTACGACCAGCGCATCTATGCAGTGGGCAAAGGTCCGACTGAAACTTCTGTGGCAGTATCGCCGAAGACATCTGTCTTTGGCAGTAGTGTGATCATTGAAGGCATTGTAACTGATATATCTCCAGGAACAGACGATACCTTTATTGCGAAACGATTCCCCAAGGGCGTTCCAGCTGTAGCTGACGAGAGCATGAGCGAGTGGATGCTGCACGTCTATAAGCAGTTCGCGCTCCCAATGAACGTCAAAGGTGTGGAAGTCACTTTGAGCGTCATTGACTCTAACGGCAACTACAGAGATATAGGAACGGCCACGGCTGACGCAGATGGCTTCTTCACCTTCAACTGGACACCAGACATCCCAGGAGCATACACGATCTATGCTTCATTCGGTGGCTCCAAAGCATACTGG
>DUHG01000113.1 GCA_013330975.1 Candidatus Bathyarchaeota archaeon | reverse complement strand
CAGGCGAAAATACGAGATCGTGTGTGTGTTTTGTGAGAGCAAAGAAATTGCCCGACAAGCAGCGAAAGATCGCCGTGTAGACCTTCTAAACTTTCCCATCATAGACTACACTAGGCGGTTCCTTGACCGCCCAGAAGCCGAACTCCTTTGCAGCAGTCTTGCAGCATGGGAGATTGACACCAAACCTCTCTTCTTTCTTGAAGGTCCAACTAGGATCCGTTTTATCTCCACATTACAAAGGGAAATCTCAATCGCCAAGGATTTCAAGATCCCAATTGTGCTTTCAAGCGGCACCTCAAATGAACTTTTTNNAGCCAACGAGAGTTGCTCGATGCCATGTGGGGCTCATTGACAAAACTCTATGGCGAGTACGGTGCGGGTTCATCAAATCTGTCACTCATCGAATATAATGAGGAAAAGAAAATAGCTCTAGTTAGAGTTTCTCTCAGAGCTCTACAGCCTGTTCGTGTTGCGCTAGCTCTGATAACACGAATTGCCGACAGCGATGCAACAGTGAATGTTGTTGGAATTTCGGGAACCTTGAAATCATTAAGAGAAAGAACGGATTAAAGGCTTCTAGAAGGTTGGCAAGAAACCGATGTTCTCTTTTCTTGCTTGACCAGCAGATTAGAGGAGTTTCTTTTTACCTTGATTTATCAGGTTTTCTGTTTTTAAACGCCAAGGTTCAAATTCTTCCGGGGAAGTTGGATAAACATCATAGTGTGCTCTAACCTGTCGCATCATATCCACGGTCAGCTTGAGCTTCTTGAGAAAGCCTATGCGTTTTCTTCCTCTAAATACTCTCTTTGCGGTTTCCGTTATGTTGAGGCGAAACTCATCGCCCATTGCTGCTTTCAAAACATCTTCCTCAGTAATTAGTTTGCAGTTCATGCCATAATTCAGGTCATCGTCGTTGCTGGATATTAGGAACATGCGAAAAACATCCAAGCTAGCCTGCTTTTTACCATAAGAGTCCATATACATTCTGTTGTAATTCCACAACGCAGACTGTGTTGGCTCGCCTTTCTCAATTGCTTCAGCTATAGTCTTACCTGCATAGAAGCCGCTTAGCATTGAGGGGCCTATTCCACCTCCATGAATCGGGTTTACCAAGCTGGCTGCATCTCCAGTTATCACTACGCCATTGCCAACCATATTATCTAATGGTCGCCGAGTGGGATCCCACCATGCGCCTCCGTTCAAAAGGATCGATCCTTCAAACTGGGGTTTCGACAATACGTGATCGTACAGCTGTCTTTTGGGGTTTGGGAACTTGCCGCGCATGCAGATGCCTAAGCCTACGTTGACTTCCGCACCTCGTTTGGGGAAAATCCATGTGTACCCTCCGGGTGTGACGTCTGAGTTGAGATAAATCTCACAATATTTTGTGTTCTTGCTTTCCTGTTTGAGCTTTCTAATCTCACGATAACAAGCTTCGACGTCCTCGTTCTCGATCTTGTTCTCAATGCCCATCTCAGCTGGAAGCTTTTGCCTGACAACGCCTGTGAAACCGCTTGCATCAACAACAACTCTGCTCGTTAATGTAGCCGTTTTGCCTTCGGAGTTCTTCACCTTTCCTCCGACAACGAATCCTGCTTTGAAAACGGGTTCGAGGAACTGTGTCGAATCCATGAATTTTGCTCCTTCATCGATCGCTTTTTTTAGCAACCACTGTCCAAAAAGTTGCCTGTTTAGGATGTAGCCCACAAAATCTTTGTCTGCTATGGTAAAGACAGAGTTCATGTCGGGCGAGAATATCTGTACGCCTTCGATTCTCTTCTCAAGCTCGTCACCTTTTGGTTTCTCCAACCCTAATGTCTTGAGGTGATGCTCTCCCAAGGCGTCGCCACATATCTTCGATCCGATAGTTTCCTTCTTCTTGCTGTCGATTAAACAAACTTTAAGGTCATTTTCAGCAGCGGTNNATCGCGTCTTGCTCATTGTTTGACAATTTTTTTTGATGGCAACGTTATTTCTGTTGTTTCCTTGATGGTTTCAAAGACCATGCACGTAAGCGTCTTCTCAAGCCCCTGAATCAGTCTCAACTTATCAACGACAAACTTGCCTACTGCATCCACGTTCTCCGCTCGCAGTTTGACAAGCAAGTCCCAATCGCCTGTAATTATGTGCACTTCCTGAACTTCTGGAAACCTAGCGATCTCCGTTGCCACGACTCGCTGCGAAACAGGTGCTCCATCTATCGTAGTTCTGTAAGACACTGAAGCTAGAATGAAAGCTGCTGTGCCAGCGTTTAGTTTCTCTGGAGAAACAATAGCTCTGTACTCTTTGATTATGCCAAGTTCTTCCATTCTTTTGGTCTTCGCGAAAACTGTGGTTATTGGAGTGTTAATTTTCTTTGCAATCTGCTTGGCGGTGAGTTTGCTGTTCTCTTGAATCAGCTTGAGTATCGCCGAATCCTTCTCATCCAACTTTCCAGACATNNCCAGGAATGCGTTCTGATCGATTTGCCTAAAACGATAGATGAGCTTTCAGAATGCGAGGTTGAAAGAAAACTCTGCATTGGCAAAGTCATGACCCACACAATTCGAAGCCTCACCTCAACTTTTGTTGACCATGGTTTTCAATGGCTACTTCCAGTAGCTCTGAGCCAGTCCACTGATCCATTGTGGCCTGATCCTGGAGCTTCAATAGACAAGAGGATAGAGGTTGACATCTATGGGAAGACTGTACGTACGACGTCCAGTATGATTGTTCACAAGCTAATTGCCTCCTCGCTGGTCTATCCCAAACTTTTCATATTGTCACCAAACATACGCATAGAGAAGCCAGAGCGAGCATACACCGGAAAGCATGTTTATGAGTTTACGCAATTGGATTTCGAATCTCGTGGGGCATCTTCCAAAGACATCTTCACCCTCGTTGAGGGTGCAATATGCCGCCTAATGAGTAGCCTCAAACGAGAAATGAGAGAGGAGCTAACGAGCATCTGTGGTTGTGATGTTGCAGAGGTGCCAAAGACTCCCTTCAGAGTCTTCGACAGGCGCGAATTGGAGCTAGAGTATGGTTCAGAATGGGAAAACGGCATAGCTTCCGCAACTAAAGAGCCCGTCTGGATCACAAACATACCTCGAGAATTCTACGACTATGAGGACTTCAAGACTGGCAAATGGGACAACTACGATCTTTTCATGCCACAATACGGAGAAGTGCTTTCAGGTGCCAAGAGAGAATGGGAGTATAGCAAGATTCTGGAGAAAATAGAAAGGGACAAAGTAAACAAGCAGAATTACACGCTGTTGCTGAAACTCGCCAAGGAAGGCAAGATCAAACAGTCAGCAGGCGCTGGCATTGGCATGGAGCGACTGGT
>DUHG01000009.1 GCA_013330975.1 Candidatus Bathyarchaeota archaeon | reverse complement strand
AGGTGTGTCGGGCAAAATCCCCACTCAGGTATTGGAATAACGGTCTTTCCGGTCTTTTCAGCAACGTACTCTGCCAGGTTACGGTCTGGACCAAACAGGATTGTTTTTGTCTTTAGCGAACTGACTACTTCCACGGCGTTCGCACTGGTACAGCAGACATCGCATTGGGCTTTAGCTACGGCAAGCGTGTTCACATACAGAACCACAGGAGTATCAGGATGCAACGCCTTTTGACGGCGAATTTCTTCCACCGTAAGCATCTGCGCCATTGGACATCGGGCTCCCTGAGTTGGCAACAATACCTTCTTGCTAGGGTTAAGAATGGCTGCGGATTCGGCCATGAAATCTACGGCACAAAAAACAATGATTTCAGCGTCTTTCTCCAGCATGGCTTTTCGGCTGAGCTCTATGCTGTCTCCAACATAATCAGCAATGTCTTGAATTTCTGGGCGCTGGTAATTATGCGCCAATATTATGGCTCTTTTTTCGGTTTTGAGCTTGATGATCTTCTCGGTCAGGTTCATAGTCTGCGCCTTTGGAGAGGGGATGAGCAATGCCCAAAAGGGGATATATAAGTTTACCCCGCCAAAGAATTATTGAGACATTGCTCCAATGAAAAACGAATTATCATTTCTTGAGATCCGATTTTGACATTAGTTAGCTAGAAATGCTTCCTAAGAACTGAGCTCCGTAATGTTTTTACAGCTCTATAATTTTTGTTAAGTGAAAATTCATGAATGATCTAGAGATTGCTAAGGCGCAACTTCACAAAGAACAAGCAGCAATGGCAATAGTAAAGGATGGCAACATCGTCTTTATCACTCGATCGCACAGGATTTCTGGCTTTCTTGAGGCAATCGATCAATTGGGTGCAAAACTTGAAAATAGCTCAGTGGCCGACAGGATAGTGGGCAAAGCCGTCGCATTGTTGTGTGTTTATGTTAAGGCAAGGAACGTCTATGCAGATGTTCTAAGCAAAAAGGCGAAGATAGTCCTCAATGAAAGTGAAATCGTCTATGATTTCAAAGACCTAGTGGAAAACATACTCAACTCAGACAAGAGCAAGTTATGTCCTTTCGAGGAAATTGCCGAAGGTATTTCTAATCCGACTGAAGCATATCATTCATTCAAGAAGCTTCACAAAACCCTTTGTTGCGGCGATTAATGCCTCGAACGGTTTATATTACAGCAGTCTGAACTTAAGTCTGCTAAATGGAGAATGAGTTTTATGGGAAACGAGCTGCTTCATTTGACCGATGCCACTTTTGAGCCAACAATATCCAAGAACAAGGTGGTGCTCGTGGATTTTTGGGCAGGATGGTGTGGACCCTGCAGAGCTCTCGCTCCAACAATAGAGGAACTGGCGAAACAATACTCTGGGAAAGCTATTGTTGCCAAACTCGACGTCGACGAAAATCCCACGGTGGCCGAGAAGTTTCACGTCTTCAGCATACCAACAGTAGTTCTTATCAAGAATGGTTGCGAAGTTGAACGAATCGTTGGTCTTTGCTCCAAGACCAAATATGATGAAGTCCTTCAAAAGCATCTTTGAAAGAAAACAGATCCTTGAAGAACTTCCTAAATTTTCATTTTTTCATACATCTTTTCAAAAGTCCAGCGAAGACTAGATTTAAGTTCCCTCAGTCGCTCTTCATCGACATTCTTAATTATTATCTCTCGAATAAGATCGCCTTCTCGAACTATGTTGTAGGAAAACATCTTGTCAACCGTCAATTGACCCATTCTAACTAATTCGCTGTCTTTTTCCTGCATTCTAGCCAAAATCCTTTCAACCAAAAAATGGTTGAAGGGCGGCGTATTGACACTGAAACTTTTGCTCTCATCTGGCAATACATGAAGCGAATCTGTCTCAACGTAGATAATAGCAAGAGGTTCTTCATTCAGGGTTTTAAGAGGAATTACATTTTCCTGTTCTTGCGAAAACGGCATGGCCCCCTTTCCCCTGGTCGTCACAACCGTAGGCGGTTCTTTGGGGTGCTGAGGAACTTCCTTTATGTCTCCCCGTTTGAATCCCTTTTCTAAGAGAATCTGGTTTACGGTTTCGAGCGTCGTTAAGACTTCGGTTTTTTCAGCTTCCAACTCTTCCAGTTTCTTCTCTAATTTCTTCTTAAATGAAACAAGAGCTTTCATTTTTTCAGAATCCAGAGACATCCCGGTTCACATCACTATTTTACTGGGTTTGAACTTATGAAGCCTTTGACTCTGTCGATTCCCCTATCTTCTTCAATTGAGCACGATATATTTCTACCAGCTCACTCGATGTTGTGGCGTCTTCAGGCGACTTGTCTGTCCGATATTTGCCCGTGAATCTCGGAAATCTGATCGCTAAACCGCTTCCCTTTCTGATTGAGTCCATGGCACATGTGTGGATTGGACTTAGCGTTGTTTCCGCTCCCAAGACTTCCAAAACTTGTACTGGCTCAAACCATACGTCCGCTTCAATCATTGATTGAACACGTGAGTGTTTGCGCGGGATTTCATGCTTCCTTAACATTTCTGGTAGAAGCTCTAGGTCTTTGTCTGTGAAGCCAGTCCCGCATTTTGTAACAGTCTCAAAAGTATCTGATTTTGGGTTGTAGGCAGCCAGAAGCAGTGCGCCGTATCTTCCGACACGTTTTCCTCTGCCGTGAAAAGCGCCAACCACCACGAGATCCACCGTGTCATTCATCTCACTTCTGTAATCTCTCTTGTATTTGATCCAAAGCCATCCGCGTGCTCCAGCTTGATACACCGAATCTTCTTTTACTGATTTACATACGATACCTTCGCAACCTTCCGCGATTGCTTCCTCAAAAAATTGTTCAAGCTCTTTCACCTTGGTGGTTAGGATGCTGTTGGCAAGGTGTAGTCTAATGTTTTCTTTTAGTATTCTTTTTAACGTGTTCCTACGCTCTAGATAGGGCGAAAGGGTAAGGTCCTTCCCGTCAGCGTATAATGCTTCAAACATAAACAAAGATACAGGATATTCTTTCATCGCTTCTTCGATGCCGTATTTGCGCCTACGATGCATCAATTCCTGAAACGGTAGCATCTCACCTGTTTCAACATCTACCGCAACACATTCGCCCTCAAGTATGGCATCGTCGGCTTTAACGCCATCTTTGATGAGTTCGACCGCATCAGGATATTGACTGGAAACCTCCTCCAAGCGTCGTGAGTAAAGGACAATCTTGTTTCCCTTCTTATGCGCCTGTATTCGTTCCCCGTCATACTTGAATTCTGCAATGCATTTTCCACCAAGTTTGTCAAGTATCTCTTCCGGACTTGAAAGCCTTTCAGCGAGCATTGGGCGTATAGGTTCAAAGACAGCGACTTGAAACTCTCTTATCCCCTCTAACCCTTTGTAGGCTAGTGTACTGGCTACTGCACCAAGGTCAGAGGAAATGTTGTAAGCACGCTCAATATTCTCACGAGCTTCTTTTCCTCCTCCATAAGCAACTGCCAAAGCGTCGAGGACTGTCATATCTGCGATTCCTAGACGCAAATTCCCGGTGACTGTTCGCAACAAGAATTTTGCCTCTTTAGGTGTCGCATCGGTTAGCAATCCACATAACACGGAGAGTTTTGAATCTACAGCTCCGCCGCCTGTTGTTTTAGCCATCTTGTCAAGTTGCGCGTAAACTCGTTGTACAGTGAGTGTCCTCTGCCCAAAAGTAGCTTGCTTACGTTTAGATAGCATGGTCTGAGCTGTCTCTCCAATATCTCCACTATTTCTCAGATCGTCTGCAATCTCACTTTCGCTTGCTCCAGAGGCGCGAATCAAGGCTTTTATAGCCAACTTCTCTGCGACACCAATCTCTGTCCCAATAAAGTCAGGGTAAATCTTTCCCCTTGTCAGATAGACTACTTTGGCAATGATGTCTGCGGGGGTTATCTTCAGAAGGTCAACAAGTAGCGAGGTCATTTCAAGTCTCTTCGTTGTTGCTTCAATTCTTTCATATGCATCGGCGATTAAAGAGTAATTCACCAGGCAAACCTTACAGACTATACAATCAGGTAAAGATTTAAGATTTCAGTTCTTGAAAAGGAGGTTTCTTGGTTACGCAATTAAATCTAAGAAGACGGCAATAAAAACACAATATCCATTCGAGCAAACTCTTTCTTGGGAAGAACAGACATTGAAGCAAAAAAGGCAAAAAAGAAAGTCAGAATTTTTACTTAGGTATCTGGAATTAAAGGATTTTTCAATTTGGTGCTCTAAAATCCGTCAACTAAGTGCGCTGTACCGTCTGGACAATAGACTCTATTGCCCTTCTCGACGATCTCAAAGCGCCTGCTGCACGCCTTCATCTGTGAGCAACCATCGCAATCTCTTGATAGCAGTTTCAGTCGCCTCCTTCATGTTATATCTGGGCTGATGGCTTTTCTGTCGCAGGCATGCCACCATCCTCGTTGAAGCCACATGGAAATGAGACCTCGACTTTTAAACTTTGCTGATCATGAAGCAGTTATCACCTATCTGAATATACACTATACACTTCTGAGCAGAAGGTTCATTATTAACCAAACAACCTCCTTCTGAAATCGGACAGGAGAATTCATGTAGTCAATCTCTTGATTACATCAAACTCTTTTTGTTTGTGGCAGGCTCCTCTCATAACTAAAAACCTTAAGTTTGAGTGTCATTTCATTCATGATTGGATGATGAGCTTTAGAGTCCAGAGCTGCAAGCAGTGATAGCGACTCGACGGGCGAACTGACAAACAACAATCGGAAGACTTATCCGTTAAGCAAATATGAAAAAGAGCAGCATGACGCTAGCCGAGGTGAATAGTAATATGGTTGAGACAAAAATTGACACTTCCGAACTGAAAAGTGAGAAAGGAGATATAACCAACAAACTTGCAGGTTTTCTAAGAGAAAAGACAAGCGCCGACGTCACAATCGAAGGAAAGAGACTAACAGTAAAAGGTGAAGGGGAGGCTGCGGGCAAGAAATACGCAAAAGTCCTCATTAAGAAGTTTCTGCACCAGAATGGATTGAAGGAAACTTATAGAGTCATAATGGACAAAGACGACACATTGAAAGTGAAAGAAAGACGTCTTTACGAGGAAGACTAGTTCTTTCTTAAACCGCAAAATCCACGTTTTGCCGAATATTCTGAATCGATTTGGGGAGAGACTAACATAAAAATCGCACGTTACCACTACAAACAGAAAGAACACTATGGGATCTTGAGTCAGGATCGACTTCTAAACTTGCCCGATTATGCCAGACGTTCAAAGAAAAGACTACCGTCTGAACTTGAAGATTTCATAATGCTTGGCGACCGGACGGTCGAAATAGCTGAGAATTTGCAGTCTGACGCAGAAGGCAACTTTGCCGACGGTTTCTATGTTAAAAAGGGTGGCGTTTCCCTCTTGCCGCCGATAAGTAAGCCCCCCAAGGTAATTTGCCTGGGTTTAAACTATCTTGACCACGCGGAAGAAACAGGGAAATCTGTTCCGAAGGAGCCAATAATCTTTATGAAACCACGCACAGCAATAGTCGGTCCAAAGGCAAAAATCGTCAAGCCGGATTTCGTCAGAAAACTTGACTACGAAGGCGAACTAGCCATTATAATTGGCAAGAAAGCTCGGAATATTCCGATTTCAGAAGCAAAGAAACACGTCTTCGGCTACACTGTTTTCAACGACGTTTCTGCAAGGGAAATTCAATTTGGCGACGGTCAATGGACGAGAGGGAAAAGCTTCGATAGTTTTGCGCCCATTGGACCTTGGATTGTCACTCGAAACCAGTTGCCGAATACAGAAGACTTGTCTATTTGCACATGGGTTAATGGGGAACTCCGACAAGATTCATCCACTAGGAATATGGTTTTCAAAGTCGATGAAATTGTTCACCAACTGAGTCGCGTTATGACCCTTGAGCCATGCGACGTCATTGCAACCGGCACACCAGCAGGAGTGGGATTCGCAATGAACCCGCCGCAATTTCTGGAGCATGGTGATGTCATTCGCATCGAAATCGAGGGTATCGGCGTTCTCGAAAACGAGGTTAGGGAAGAGAAGCAGGATTAGAATTGCCTCAACTTGCGCACAGCTGTTAATTCCTAGAAATTGACTTAATTGAACTTATGTTTTGACCGAAACCTGACTTATGCTGTCCTCTTTTTCCAAAGTCACTACATGTTCAGCCTTCTCCGCAAATGCCTCACTGTGTGTAACCGCGATTATCTGTTCAATTGCCTTGAATCTGGAAATTGCTCCAGCTAGACGGTCGTTGCTGCCGTCCTCTCGGCCGAGGCTCTCAGTCGGCTCATCAAGTAGCAATATACTCAGACCGTGACCAGTTCTCGATTGCATGATGAGTTGTCCCAGACCGAGTCTATATGCAAACGCCAACATAGCGCGTTCTCCACCTGAAAGGTTTGCAACCTCTCTTTCCACAGCATATTCGCTTTGCACATAGGGTGTATAAGTCTCATCCACCAACACGCTAAGGAGTGGCGTTTCCCCTGCAAGATTATCGAGTACCTGTTGAACGAAATTTCTCAAAAGCTTTCATTCAGCTTTTCCTCTTAGGAGGTTTAGATGTCAAGAGAGCAGTCTTTAAGTCTTTACCAGTTCTTTACAGAAAGTCTGAAGCTGTTGGGAAAAATGTATAAACGACGTTGGACTCTCAATGCAAACGCGAGCTGACTCGAAACTTGAATTGTCAGAAATGTGGGGAAGAAACCTTTCTTCCTTTTCAGTGCCCTTACTGTGGAGGGCAATTCTGTGCCAATCATAGATTGCCCGAGAATCACTCTTGCGCGAAGATGGAGCTTGCGCGCAAGCCCAAAGAAGCTGCTGAAATCCCGCGTTCGCTTTCGTCTTATGAATATACCGTTACTGTCGGGCAGCCTCCGTTAGCTAGGAAGGCAATCTACTTCAGCCCGAGAGAGCTTAGGCATTTGTTTGTTGCAGCGCTATTGGTCATGGGCGTTGGCTTGTCTTCCATTTTGTTTTCTACAGTAGAATGGCTAGCTGTCGTGGTCTTTGGGATAGTCTTAACAGCTTCGTTTCTGGCGCATGAATTTGCACACAAATTTTCGGCACAGAGAATGAGTTTGTGGGCTGAATTCCGGTTAACATTGTGGGGGGCGCTTCTAACACTGTTCTCTGTGATTTCGCCAATGTTTAAAATCATCGCTCCAGGTGCAGTGATGATTTCTGGTTCAAAAGGACCCAGAGAAATGGGAAAGATATCCCTCGCTGGACCGCTCACAAACATATTCCTGTCTGCAATTCTCATGGGACCAGCGCTTATTCCGAACATCTTTTCGAGAATACTACTCCAAGCTGCATTCATCAACGGATTCATGGCAGTATTCAATCTAGTACCCTTCGGAATTCTGGATGGCTACAAAATCTTTCAATGGGACAAAAAGATTTGGGGCATGGTCTTTGCCACAAGTTTGGTTCTGATGATAACTAGCTACTATTTGTATTAAAAGTTAAATGAGTTCTATTGTTACATGAACTTCTTCAGGGACTCGAATGCGCATTATTCTTCTCATGACGCGCTCCTCCGAATCGATATCGAGGAGGCGTTTGTGGATACGCATTTCCCACCTATCCCATGTTGCCGTACCCTCTCCCGATGGTGCTTTCAAAACTGGCACACGCAGGCGTTTTGTCGGCAGAGGTACAGGTCCGTTGATCTTAACTCCGGTTTTCTGGGCGATACCTTTCAGTTCGCTGCAAACTTCTTCGAGTTTCCCGTAATCGGTGCTTGTTAAGCGGATTCGCGCTTTTCTTACCATTCGCCCGTCAATCCTGAGCTTACCATATTGAATGTGTACCTTAGACATTTAAACCGAGCATAAAAACCTATCGACCATGTTTTCGGACTTATCCACCCTGTTTTTGTAGACCGCCAAATCGCTTGGGCTTACGATAGAAATGCATTTGGATACCGCCGAATGCTCCCTCGTCGTATTTTGTCCAGCCAGCTTTGCTCAAAGCGCGGATCTCTTCAGGCGCGGTTGCTACGGTTTCTTCGTAGTCTTCGTCTTTGAATCTGATAGTATGTATTTATCGCAGGCTACTTTTGAAGGACTTGTGCCGAAGGACCTTCATGATGATCAGCATGTTCCCGTTTGACCTTTCAGCGATCATGGATCCACCCCAGTGCCTGAAACTCTTAAAAGTGATCTGCAGCAAAGCTGGGTTTTGGAAGCGTTGAGCAGCTTTGGTTTTCAATATGATCATGCTTCCATTAATGTTTGCCTAGCTTGCAGTAAAGAGGCGTTTATCCCCTGTGGCAAAGCACTCACCCATCATACAACCTTCTGTAAAATGCTCGGAAATATGAATCGGCTTCTCAAACACACTTGACACTCACTCGCCTAAATGATCCTTACGCAAACAGGTGAATTGGTGGATTATTAGAGGAAGAAGCAAACTTGGACGATGACATGTCGAGTCAGGGTCAATCAAGATGAATGGTGGGACAGCGAGTCCTAACAACAAGAATGGTTTTGTGGAAACGCAATCTCAAGCTGGAATAGGGCGTTCCCGCTCCACCTTGAGTGCTCCGCTTCTTCCAATCTGCAATTGTTTCTCGCCCCTAAACGACATTACTCGAGCATTCACAATCTGGACAGTTTCTCCAACAACAAAAGAGCCAACCTGATCTCCCCAGAGGACAAGTTTCACAGTTCCGGTACCATCCCCGATATATGAGTCAGCCAAAACACAAGGGTTGCCAAAGCGTGTAATAATGGGATGGGGTTTGCAGACCTCTATTACCTTAGCGGTCAGGTTAATATGCCTCATTCCGACATGCAAATCGCTGATGGCGCTCAGCTTAAACATGTGGGCATTCTTCTTGGCTACGTACCTACGGATACGTTCGCAGTCCTTAAATTTGCTTATAGGGTTAGTCTTTTCAGACAGAAAACCCTCACCTAGCCTGATCTGCGCAACCACATTCGCGTCTTTCTTCATCAGGAATATTCGTCTGTCCCCGATCTTCCCGCGGCATTCGATCGAGAATCTTCCACACATATTTTTCTCTTTAGTCTTAGTTGAGACCAAAGCTTGAAAAAGCTGGTCAGGGTCGACACTATGCTTTGCTGAAAGAACAGCGAGACACTCGCCTTCTGACACGTTTTTGTTCCTCAAGTTTCCTTTCTCCTGCAATGATTCGCGAGAACGCGACTCGAAAAAGACGAAGAGATACCGCACGCGGTAGCGATCCTGATGTTTCTCCTCCGAGAAGCCCTGCACTCTACCTAGACGTAAGCTCGCTATATTAACCTACCACAAGACTCAAATATGCTTAGAAGGAGTAGAGATCCAGCTAAATCTCCAAAAAAGTAAAATCGTTTTTCAACAATCTACGAAAAAAATAATTCATTGTGGCAGACGAAAAAAGTTACCGGGAAAAATTGTGGATTTCCACGTAAAAAACGGTGATCTCAGAGTTAGATTCAAGAAAGGAGTAGCTGGTTTGACTCTGTGAACAACCGTCGAAATAGTTGGACAGAAACAACAGACTGTTCTGCGCTAATCTTTGTCTCACGAACAAGATGATCAGCGCGAGCTCTGAAAGGGCTCAGCGAAAACCAGGATAGTATTCGCAAAGACCCCAACTCAGAATAGTCATGCGACTCTCTATAAGATCTGACTCTTTATTAGGGGGGCTGCACAGTATAGGGCAGCAGCATTTTCTTGTTGAAAGATGAGGAATGCTAAAAGCAACGTTGCTAAACAAAAAAATAATGTAACTGGGATGAAAAATGACGGAAAAATCGAGAATTGTTTTTGTTGGAAGCAAAATGCCAATGGACTATGTCCTAGCGATTATTACGGGCTTTTCACCGAGCGATGCTAAAGAAATAACCTTGAAGGCCAGAGGAAAATCAATAACCACCGCTGTTGACGCAGCCGAAATTGCAAGGCGCCGTTTTATGAAAGACCTGAAAGTGAGCAAAATCGCGATAGGTACTGAAGAGATGCCGCCGAAAGAGGGCGAGACTAGAGCACGCATGGTTTCAACAATTGAAATAACTCTCACACGAGGTTAGAAAATCCTCGATCAGGTGACAAGTTGGGTAGTCAGGTTGGAAAAAGGTAAGGTCGAATATGAAATCTGTAAACCATAAACCGGCAAAGGAAGATACCTCTAACCGAGAGGGCAAAATTAGCGCATCCAAACGCAGAATGATTGAAAGATCTAAGAAGTGGAAACCTAATACTTCGGCAGAACTGCGTGAAGCGTACTTTACTAAAATCGAGTGGGTGCAGAAAGTAATTCCCAAATTGACAAAAGAAGAAGATGCAGAAGCCGTAGAAGAGATTCTATAACCCAGTGACCGAGGACCACTGAGATTCAGTTATTCTATCTTCCCATATTGATTACAAGTTTGATCCTGAAGTGCCTATTGCCTTGTCTTCACTTTGTTTCTTGTTTAAGTGAATCACGAGTTTGTGGTTCTTTTTGACAAGTACGACGTCTTCTTCTGCAATGTCTTCAACAATTACTTCTCCATTGTACTTCATGCGACTTGCATAACCCAATTCTTTCAGATCTTTCATGAGATGTTCGCGCGATGCCCTTAGGAAGTCGCTCGATGTCGCCGGACTTCTGTTGAAGCAAAAAGTAATGATCTTCTTATCGGGATCATAATTTGCCTTTGTGCCTTTGCCAAGCTTTTCCACCTTGCCCCACACAGTTTTTTCACCGTGATCTCTCAAGTTTCAACCCTCTATTTCGTCCTCTTGAAGGCACCGTGTCCACCTGCCTTCTCAATGTTTGTGACTACATTCTCGCCTACATTTTCGAGAATCTCTTCTGCACGTTTCCAGTTGTCAGCTGAGACTTCTACGCTATATCTGGGAGTAGCGATCACGCAGAATTCGATTTTTGCATCTTTAGCTTCTTGTGATTTTTTCGCGTCGATGAATGCATTTTGGATGCATTTAACGCCATTGGGCTTCATGCAGCGAACTTCAAGGACCCCCTTGACTATTACCATCTTGAGTCTTATGCGTTCTTCTGCAACTTGGACGATAATTTTGGCGAGGTCTTCAGGTATGTCGAGCTTGGTCAGGACCTCTGGGCCTTCTTTGACAGCAAGTTCAAGGCCTTCGTACAAGCCGTATTTTTCTTCGAGAATTATTCCAGCTTTCTGGTAGACTTCATGAATTGGCAAACCAGATTTCTCTGCTACTGCTTGCAGCAGAGTTTCGCCTTTGCGGGTTTTCTTGTAGGATTTGGTTTTTTCAATTCTTTCTCGTTTTGTTACGCGTCTTAGCGACAAGTCTATGTGACCTTTTTCAACGTCCACGCGGAGGACTTTGAGGATCATTTTCTGGTTTTCTCGAACAAAGTCGCGGACGTGTCTTATCCGTGAGCTGGAGATCTCAGAGATATGAAGAAAGCCTCTTCTATTGTACTCATCAAGGTTAGCGTAGGCTCCATAATCCATCACGCTTTTTATAGTGGCCATTACTAGTTCGCCAAATTCAGGCCATTCAGGTTTATTTTCAGGCATTGTTTATATCCTAATCACGAAATCACTTGTTTAAGGTTAACCGCACTATAAAGGACTAGCCGTAAAAATAGTGTGAAATAAGACAAAATCCCTTTGGAACCTCCAAGTCAACGCTTCTACTATTTTTCGGTTGTTAGTTTCACGTTTCCCTTTACCCAATTGTGGCACGCAATAGACAACGCTTTTTCTTGCGGACTCCCCAATGTGCTGATATTTTTGTGGTTTCCACCTCGGAACCCACTCAATGCTTGTGTTTGATTTGAATAGAAGACTAATTGACTGGCGCTCAAGCGGTTGCGGTTGGGTTCAACATTCAGTCTTGTTTCTCGCACCTACTCTAGCGCGTACCTCATGCGAAAACTGACTTTTCAGCCTTCTTGATTAATGAAATTTGTAACAGTTAATCAACAACTTAATAACTCGCGTCTACAATGAATGACAATAAACGTGTAGATCTAATCTTGTTTTAGGGTTGGATACTGCTTTAAAATTGGGTATTATTCCGATTTTTGAAAAGGCAAACGTTTGAAATTGAATAAGGAGATACATACTTGAAAATTGAGGTACTCGGGGGCGCCAGAGAAGTCGGAGGCTCGTGTATTGCGATCGAGACTGACTCTTGCAAGATTGCGTTAGATTACGGTACAAAGCTTGACGAAGAGAGAAATGATCTTCCGAAAGATTTTGATGCGGTTATTGTCAGCCATGCTCATCTAGATCATTCTGGAAGTCTTTTGAAGCTTTCTAAGAAGAATCCAGTGATAGTTGGATCCAAGATTACTCGCGATGTTACTGTTGAGCTTTTGCACGATATGGTAAAGATCCAGAATGAGAAAGGCAACTTTGACTTTAGGAGCAAACACGCAAACAATATTGGCAAGTGTTGGTGGAGTCGTGATTCTGTTGCTTTGCCGGGGATGACTGTACAATTGCATCCGGCGGGTCATGTTGCGGGGGCGAAGATTACTAGCGTCTTCACTGAGGGAAAAAAGATTGTATACACAGGAGATTTCTGTATTCATGATTCTGAGATATTAGAGGGTTGCAAAATGGATGTGCTTCCGAGAAGTCCTGATGTTCTAATTAGCGAGTCAACATATGGCGGGAGAGTCAGATCGCCCCGAAGTGAGTTGGTTGATGAGTTTTTTAGACAAATGTTAAGCACCATGGAAAGGAAAGGTAATGTTTTGATACCAACATTTGCATTCCATAGAAGTCAAGAAATGGCCAAGAGAATCGACTGGGCTATGGAAAGGAATATTCTGCCGCGTTATAATGTCTACACAATATCTACTTTGGCACACAAGATAACGGGATTCTTCAATCAGAACAAGACACTTTTCACTGGGGAACTTCAGCAGCAAGAGCAACCTTTCAAATATAGATATGTGAAGCATCTTTACAGGACTGGCCAGATTGAGGAACCAGCTATTGTAATTTGTACTTCGGGTTTTGGTCATGCNNGGATATCTTCCTCCTGACAGCCCGTTGAAACTTGCGAAAGAAGACAGGAGTTTCAAGAAAAATGGCGAAACGATTTCAGTGCAGGCTAACGTTGAACAGATTGAGCTTTCGGGTCATGCAGACCAGCTGGAACTCATTCAATTAGTAGCCAAGCTGAAGCCCAAACGGACTGTTCTTGTTCATGGTGATATTGAGCAGGCCCAAGCCCTTTCTGAAAGGATATCGGAAATGACTGATGTGTGCATTCCAGGCAAAGATGAGATTATTGATCTTTAGGCTTTGATTAGTTTATTCGTCTGCAGTTTTTTTCGATCCACCTGAGAGGACAAGTCTCCCACTGTTTCTGAGTGAATCGGAGTAGCGCAAAATTTTTCTTCCCACATGGCGCGTGCTTGAAACCGTTTGATAGAACCGAGAGACGAAGGGCAGGATGTATGCAAAAATTGGGACTACGTCAGGTAAGCGAATGGGTCTCTTGATGACGATAAGAATCAGAACAAAATAATCAAGCAATGCCTAAAAAAATGAAAAAAGGTGAGAATTTAGATCTTAGTTAATGCGATAGGCTTAACCTAATATCTTTCTGGTCTTCTTTTTGAGAAACACGTTCGACAGTAAACTGGTCTACTTCCGTCAGGTTTGAATGGAACTTCGCATTCTTGCTTGCATTCTGCGCAGACTGTCTTATGCATCTCTCTATCTCTATACACTTACTATTTCAACTCCTGCTATTTGACT
>DUHG01000097.1 GCA_013330975.1 Candidatus Bathyarchaeota archaeon | reverse complement strand
CGCACTTCAAGATCGGATTCATCGAGAAATCTTTCGAAAAGCTCCCGAACAACTCGAATGATCGTGTCTAGATCCCTCAGCGGCTGATCAAAGGTTTTCGAACGGCTTCGAAGCGTAAGGTCAGTTAGTATTGCCATTATGCCAACTTGCTTGAAGCGCAGGTTTTTTTCCACAAGTTCCTTGTGAATGTCATCAGCAAGTTGGTTAACCTTTTCAAGAATTAGAGCAAGATCGCAAGTATTTTCCTTTAATGTTGCAATTCGACTTATTGATCCTGCTTCACCTGTTTCCTGAACCGGCGAATTGTCAATTCCGTTGGCTGCATTGTGAAAATATACTCCAAGATTTTTCCCAAAAACTTCAACCAATCGCTGTATGTCAAATCTTGCCAAGTCTCCAAGTGTCTTAACTCCAAGCTCTTGGAGCTTCTCTGAAGTTTTTCTTCCAACGCCTAAAAGGCTATTAACGGGTAATGGTGTTAGGAACTGCTCAATCTCTTCTGGTCTGACCACGGTTAAGCCATCGGGCTTCTTAAAATCACAAGCCATTTTGGCGATGATTTTGTTCGGTCCGATGCCAACCGAGAAACTAATCTTCACATGTTTGCTCGCTTCGGCTTTAAGCTGCTGAGCGAGCTCCACCGCAACATCGTAATTACCATCGACTTTCTGCGCCACATCAAGGTATGCTTCATCGATACCAACTTGCTCAAAGGTATCGGCGTAGGATCGCAACATCTGCATTATGCTGCTAGAGATTCTCTCATAATACTCGTGGTCCGCGGGCAAGAATACAGCATCAGTTCCTTCCAAACGTTTCTTCGCCAAATAGAGCGGAATCCCAGACTTTACGCCGTATTCTCTTGCAAGATAGTTAGCTGTGCTCACGACTCCACTTTCTTCCGTCCGACCAGAGTACATGCCAACCACGACTGGTTTTTTCTTAAGCTCTGGATGCCTTAGCTCTTCACACTGAGCGAAAAAGTAGTCAAGATCCACCAACATAACAATTCTTCGTTCCAACAATTGTTCACCTTTCATTTCTCAAAAGCCAAGACCCATCGCATTCCGCCGTGTTTAGCCACTGCAGATTCTCACGACAGACCCCAAACTTCATGCCAGTGTTGACAACCAATCTGCGAATGCCAACCATTAGTTTTATCCTGAGGTCAATTGGCAGAAGAGTGGAACCGCCAATCTTTTCACCTTTGCTAAAATATAAAGGCTTTAGCTCCTTGGCAATCGATGGTAATGCTTTCTCGAACCGCTGCCAGTTGTCATGCTTTACCTTGTAGGTAGACGAGGTGACGTGCCTAACTCCGAGGTCTGCCAGCCTGGCAATTAGTTTCCCTGGACTGTCGTTTACACATGGGATGACGGGGTCTATGCGAACAATAACCGGAATACCCTTGCAGGTAAGGACATCAATCACTTCTAATCGCTCTGAAGGCGGAGGAGCATTCGGTTCAATTGCTGAAGCCAATTTGTCGTCATCAGTCGTAATTGTTAAAGCAACGGTACATGGAAAGGTTGAAAGTATGTCTGCATCTCTTTTGACAAGACCGGATTTGGTGACTATTTGCACTTTGCAGTCGCAGTTTGACAGAATTTCGAGGCATCTGCGGGTTAAGCCAAATTCAGCTTCCATAGGTGGATAAGGATCAGAAGAATTAGCTACAGACACAGTCTCGCCCCGAAGTTTTGGAGCTTCATGCTCAACACGCTTCAGAAGGTCTTTCTTGGGTCTGCAGTTTGCAAATTGAAGAGTGTATCCACTAGCGTAACAATAGACGCAAGCATGATTACAGCCAGTATAAGGATTAAGCGTCATTTTAGGCGGACAGGTGCATAGGCTGCTTTGCCACGGATCGAAACGTGTTATTAAAGGCACTATGCGTCACTTGATTGATCTATAGTGCAGGAAAACAAAAAGATTCGCTATAATCCGTTTTACACCAGCAAAATTGAATAGCCAAAGAGCGGGTTTATAAATGAAACTGGAACGAGCATATTGATATTCAGCACACTCGCAAACGATGCAACTAAAAGCCCGAAGACAAGTTCGAAAGATCAAAGTTACAGGTATTTCGTTAAAAGATGCCCAGATCCAAAGATAAGAAACTGTTTAAAACCACATCTGAGACACTAGAAAGACATGATTCGTGACGACAAGCCAAAAACAGTATACTGGCTAGAAGACAAACTATACCTAAACATAACCAACAAATGTTCCAACAAATGCACATTCTGTTTCAAAAACTTTAAGAGGGGAATCACCGATTTCACGCTTAAGCTGGACTCCGAACCCACATTCGAGCAAGTGACGACAGAACTTGAGTCTGCAAGGCGCACAAGAAAGTGGAAGGAAGTTGTTTTCTGCGGATTTGGTGAACCTACAGAAAGGTTGGATTTGCTGATGAGAATTGCCAGATATCTTAAAAAAACGTATGGCGGCAAGACAATTGTTCGTTTAAACACGAACGGGCACGGTTATGTTCTAAACAAAGGCAGGGATGTTGTTGAGGAACTCAGAGAAGCCGGCGTTGAGAAAGTCAGTGTCAGCCTGAACGCAGCTGACGAGGAAAAGTACATAGAAATATGCAGGCCAGCTTTTCCTGAAGCATTTGCTGCGGTACTGGATTTCATCAAGAGATCTAGAAGCAGGTTAGATGTGGAGGTAACTGCGGTTACATCGCAAGAAGTCGATCTCCACAAAGTGGAAGAGTTGACTAAAGACTTAGGAGTCAGGTTCCGACTCCGACAATGTGTTCCGTGTTTCTGGTAAACACTGAACATCGAGCATGGAGTGTACTTAGGGAACTACTAACGATATGAAGAATCTTGTTCGCATGATACAAAAAGAGTTTAGCAAAAAAGGGTGTTAACTGATTTGTGTCAAAAAGACTTTTTAGCGCTCACAGCCCTTTGCTGAACTGGAGAAAGCAGCAGAGAAATGAAGAAGGCTCCGTTATTTGAATATGAGGTCCCTTGCTACCGAAGGCGACCTATAGACTGGGAAACACGCAAAGAAACACGCTAGGATTGAACTTCCGAGAACCGAGCACTAGCAGCAGTCAGTTTTTATAGATTAATAGGTTTCATCTTCTCCTGGGTCTTTTCCAGAGTACAACTGCCACTCAGCAATTCTGACTAACAAATTGTGAAACGAGAGAATCTTAAAAAACACTACTGCAGACATGCAAAATTTAACGACAAAATATGAGACCACACATAGGCAACGAATAGCACACGAAGCTACGCAAAGTTTCACGCAAATATCGCTCAGATACCACCTGAGCCCGACACCTTAGGCGGTTGGAGGCTGCAGGCTGAGCTGGTCGACCGAAGTCTTCCAGCGTACACCCCAGCTCCATCAAACCCATCTTTTATGGGAGCCTTCGTCCCGTGAAACGGGAATGGCTGCCTATTTTCAGGAGAGGCTTCGGGCTTAGATGCTTTCAGCCCTTATCCTCAGCGGCGTGGCTGCCCGGCAACTGCCCTGTCGGACAACCGGTTAACTAGAGGCCACAGCGTCCCGTTCCTCTCGTACTAGGGACCCTTTCCCCTCAGGCAGCCCGCACTCCCAGCAGATAAAGTCCGACCTGTCTCACGACGGTCTAAACCCAGCTCACGTTCCCTTTTAATAGGCGAGCAGCCTCACCCTTGGCCCCTTATGCAGGGCCAGGATAGGAAGAGCCGACATCGAGGTACCAAGCCGCGGGGTCGATAGGGACTCTCGCCCGCGACGAGCCTGTTATCCCTAGGGTAATTTTTCTGACACATCCAGCCCCCACCAATGGGGAGCATGGATGATCGCTAAGCCCGGCTTTCGCCTCTGGAACCCTTACTGTTTGGGATCCAGTCAGGCTGGCTTTTGCCCTTGCACTCTACGGCGGGTTTCTGTCCCGCCTGAGCCAACCTTAGGGCGCCCTTGATATCTTTTCAAGGGCGTGCCGCCCCAGCCGAACTGCCCACCTACCGTTGTTCCAGCCAGAAGGCTGGTGAGAAACACGGTTGCAGAAAGTCGGTGTTCCATTGTTGCCTTCCCCTGCTCCCGGAGAAACAGGGATCGACGGCTCCCGACTACGCTCTGCATCCACAACCGTATTCCAGCAGCAGGCTGCAGTAAAACTCCACAGGGACTTCTTTTCCCGCTGGGAG
>DUHG01000146.1 GCA_013330975.1 Candidatus Bathyarchaeota archaeon | reverse complement strand
GTTTTCCACGGACAAGCAAAGAGCGAAAACCAACTATCTCGTCTATCGTTTTTCCAAACCATCTCTCAGGCATGTCGTACAAGCTCGTGTCTTCACTTACAGGCGGAACGAGCGGACCAGCATAAACGTGTGGATACCCAATTCTTCCTATGAAAACGCTTGGAGGTGAAATGCCTGCTATGTCCTCGCTCGCCATAAGCGGGACGCTCTTGAGAAAAAAGTTGACTTTGACCATTATTGGGCAACGCGTCTTGCCACACAGAAACCTGGCACCTTTGCAGACTACGCAGAGGCTGCTCTGAGAAGCACGAGTCGCGATTTGACCAACATCTGCAACGCCCGCGCTACTATGACCTATGATATTATTCAGCCAATCTTGATCGGCGTTGCTGTTGCGGCGCTCAGAGATTTGAGTCATAGTCGTTTGTTCATGACAAAGATGGCTTCATATGTTTTTCCTAAAAGTAGCTAGCANNAATGAAAGTGGCGCCCAGGCCGGGATTCGGACCCGGGTCCTGCGGGCGACAGCCGCATATACTAGACCGAACTATACTACCTGGGCACGGACGCCGCTTGAATACACTAGATTTTGGCTAATTAACCTTTTCATGGAACTTGCTTAACCCGAGACCGATAGTTCATTCAGATTTTTGTTTTCTTGCCGGTAATGCATTCTATGTCAATTCGTCCCACGCCCGTATTTCTGAGTTTTTCTGGTTTCAGTTTGCCAATCTTTTCTTCAGGATTTTTAGAAAGCTGTCTGATCATACATTCAAAGGCGCGATATTTCTCACTAACGTCATGAATCAAGGTGACTTTACCCGAGAAATGAACACAAGCATATGTGTAGTCACAATCACCTTTCACGCTGTAGTTGACAACAGCTTGACCCCAAACCTTGCTGTTAGCTTTCATGTAGACTATTTTCTTGCCCTCAGGAGCACAATGAAAGTATAGACAGTTGAGTTTATCATCGTAGCCATGACTTAACGAAACAAGATAAGGCTCGTTGTTCATGCTGAGCGCTATGGTAATGCTTTTGGCTGCTTTCAGAATTTTTTGCATTTCTTCTAGATCCGAGATTTCTCTGTCTTGTCGCCTAACATGAAATGACATGGGCTATTCACAGATCGAAAAAGAAATATTAACTTTGCCAAGACTGCCTCAAAGGACACAAAACCCAAATTTCCTATACTTTTTTTACAAGGCTGGAGTGAGCTTGGGCAACACGAGATTTCATGAATTTCAAAACGTCAGGCGTAAATATGGAAAAAGCAGCTATCAGAAAATTGAGAGGATAAACCATTGGATACTCGAAGATGTTCCCTCCATAAGGACCAATTATGTTCTGCAGGTTTCCCCAAAACTGGAAGGTCGACCAAGCTGCAGTCTGCGCCATGGCACCAGCAAACCTAGCATAATATTTTCTTTTACCCTCGAGATTTTCCCCTCGATAGAAAGAGAAAAAGATTTCACCAGCCACTCCTCCTGCACCTCCTGGGAAGAAAGCCCCCACCAAAATCTTTTCCACCAAGTTGCCGGGAATGTAGTGATCTACCCAGGGCGTCTCGAGCAGGCTCAGAATTGGCAGATAAACACTGCCGGTTGCAAAACGTATCGCAACAGGAATGCCATAGATTAAGGCGCCGCAAATCTGCCAAACCCAGAATTGTCTGCTTCCGAGAGTAGAAGCTATGACCCCGCGCAACTTCATGGATCCTAAAAGAAGATACTAATCATTTTAAAATCTTCTCCAACATGTTCCAACCCGGCGAACTACTTGGAATCAGAAGCTGTTGATTCCTCTTTGGGAGATAGCACATTCTTTCTCTGCCAGAGCCAAGGCGTCCCTTTGAGTGCTTGCATTAATGGCACGGCAATGATCATTCCGATAGCAGCTTGAATCAACCTTACGGCAGGGTAAAGAAGGGGGCTCACTGTAAGGAAGAATCGCACTTGGTCTAAAGAAAATTGGTAAATTCCATCATAGACCATTGGTGTTGAAAAGATTAGTGTTCCCCACATGTTGTCAGCCATGTTTCCTATGAAGAACAGAAGGAAATAAAATAACGACGCTTTTGCCACTGAGAGTTTCTTCGCAAACATCACAACCGGCAAAATTAGTAGCAAAGCCACAATTTTGTCTGTAAGAACTGCAACCGCCACAGTGAAGTTTTCCGCTAGAGGCACAACTGGCGGGGTGAAAAGATAGGCAACGATTAGTGCAGCAAAGACCACAAACCCGTATTTCCATTTCTTATAGAATATTAAACCAGTAATAAATGCGTTGAGTGGCGGCGAAAGCAGAAAAGGCAATCCGTAAATGCTCCCACCGGACGGAGGCAGGACCCATGCGAGAAATGCTCCCAGAAAGGCGGACGCAGCGCCCAGGTAAGGTCCCAAGACTATTCCAATGACTGCTGCTATTAGTGCTGCAAAGCTAATCTCAAGGTTTCCGACACCTGTTGGAATTTGAATTGGTGCTATAAGCGCAAGGACATAATAAAGTGCGGCGAATATCGCCACGAGAGCGATGTTTCTCGTAGTTATCCTTATCGTTTCAACGCCCCTGTGTAAAACTTTTCATCGGATTGTAATTTTTTACAGTTCAACTATAAAAGATTTTCCAAAAGCCCTCCTTCTCAGCGCCAAAAGAAGACTTGGGTTCTATTCAGATACAGATAGCGAATGACAATTGGTTCCCTAAACTCCAGGCTCCAT
>DUHG01000018.1 GCA_013330975.1 Candidatus Bathyarchaeota archaeon | reverse complement strand
CTTCTAGAAAACTTTACTGAAAAATGAAATAGAAAAAAGAGAGCATTGTGTTTTTTATATACCCGTAACTACCCCAGCCTCTCTTCAAGAACTCAAGAGAAAACCTTCCCAATTCAAAGGCGGTGGTCCCGCATATGACAACCTCAAAGTCTGTCCCTTAAAGTCACCAGTTCCCTGAAGAACCATATGAGCTTCCATATACAGAGGTGGCATGCCTATCGCTTTTCTCTGCATTTGACCCTCAAATGTGCCTGTTGTACCTGTGCCTGTGAAAGTCCACACCATATTGAGATGCCAAACACTCTTGGCTTCAAGCCACGGACCAGGCTCAGGATGCTCAAACTTGATCATACCGTTGATCATACTGCTACTTGATCCAACAAGATCGGGTTTTCCAGGTATTCTCAGAGTAACCATTCCAGCACCTGTGGCTTCTCGGAGTTGTAATACTCCATGGTCCACCAACCTTGATTCCCCACCAGAACTGCCAATTCCCATTTGTGTTGCAGTTACCGCAACTTTTGTTTTTGCAAATACTGGAGTTGCCAGCATAGCCAGAGCCAGCATAGCTACAGCTAACGCTAAAACTATCACTAGAACTTTGCTTCTTACTTCTATCACCTCCTCCACAGCTAAAACTAAGCCAAATAACATTGTGCATTATTTTCCTTTATCTATTGTGGAATAGCATGTATTGACACAAACTACAGCTATTGCTGATTTAAATGCAAAAATAGAATATTTTCTATAACATCATTACCCTGAAATTGAGGTTTTGAGCGTCTAGAAAACTTTGCAGAAAAAGAAGAAATGACTTATATGTTCTATTTTTTGCCAATAAGCGATAAAAAGCGATATATCCCTTGGCAAAACACACAAATATGCTCTATAAAAGCCAATTCAAGCCTCTTCATGTGGTGTGTCTGTCTGCGTCAATATTTCTTATTTAGGCTTCTTCATTCATGGAAAACTTTGAGGAACAGATAGTTGCTATGCATGAAGGCTTCTCACCCATTGAGGATAGGTCAACATTGTTCCATGGGAAACTAAGGGCGCATCAGCTTCGTAGGCTAATGAGCTGGGTCAATGGATAACTTCCCTATAACAGAATCAACATTTCAGAATAAAGATATACATTCCAGCTTGCAACATTGCTACCAAAAAATCTGTAATCTGTTTTTACTTACATTCTAGAGATCTAGAAATATNNATGATTTGCCTCATCAGCAAGACATCTTGTGTATTACTACTTAATAAACATCAGGGCTGAAATGAAATCAGGTTTGAATTGAAAATCTCATGAAGACTATTGCACCCTTGTTCTTTTTGAGAGAGAACCTCGCCATTCCAAGGATGGTGGGTATTCAGGATCTGTTCTCCATAAAAAACCATCCTGCTTATAATTTCATTAGAACACCGGATGGTACTTCTTCTGTGATTGAATTTGCAGTAATAGAGGAATGGAGTTCGCAGATGTGTGCAATAGTCAGGTAAATGGGGGATGGATGTGCCTGCAGACAAGGAGAAAATGAAAAGAGATATTGCTGAACTGTTATTTCTTTTCTGATTTGGGTATTCCTATCCACCTTGAAGTTCGATCCAAGTATTCTCTATAGGAATCCCCATACATTTCAAGACACAATCGTTCTTCAGCTACTACTGTTCGATCTGCAAGCACAAACCAAATCATAGTTAATAACAGGAAAAGCCAAGATGCGCAAGCTAGACTTATACTAGCAAAGATTACAAACATGCTGAAATACATTGGATTTCTAGAAATGCGATAGACTCCTATAGTGGCAGGCTTATCTGAGGGAACAAGAGCAAAGTTGATCATTGCAGCAAAGCCAAAGATTAAACCTATTGCATAAATAATGAGCCCCACATAGAACCAGCCTGTGCCAAGATTTAGTGGCAAAACAAAAGAATAGGCGATAATTGCTACAAAAGTGATATTTGAGAGACGGTCGAACTTCTTCTCTTGGTCACTAAGTTGAGGGCTTGCGCTATGACGTTTGTTGCTTTCCTTGCTCTTGGTGCTGCCTAGGAATAATCTAATAATCAATGTGGATAGACCGATGTCAATCAAGAACATTAGGAGAACAAGAATCCAGGCATTCCATATGCCTAATTCAAAGGCTGGTATAAGTGACATAATTTCCCTATTGATAATTACTGGCATTTACTATCTAACATTTTTGGCTGATTTTCTTCTACAATTCATAGAATGCCTGTGAATTTGAAAAGGGGAAGGGGAGTATTGCCACTAAAACAATAGAGGAGTGAGATTGGGACGAGTAATCTATAGGCAATACTTTCCCTCCAGAAAAGCTACTGCCTTTTCTACGGATTTAGACAATTTTCAGAATTATGTCCAAATCTTAGCGAGNNGCCATCTTTGCCTGCTCAGACAAAGCAGTATCCCACTCTATTACTTGCAGAATCTGAGAGAAAAAGTTTGCTAAATTGCCAAAAAGATGAAGTTGTCAAGAAACCTTGTTCTTCTAGCGGAACAAGCTGTTCTTCAAGGAGAGTAAATAGGGGCTAAATCCTTTAGCTATTAGGGAATCATGAAACCACTCTCAACAGCACTGACAATTGCAGCACTAGCACTGATTCTGCTTCCAGCTATCATGGCAGAAGTTTCAGGACTACCTGTTCCAAGCACAACCTACACTACTGGTGACACATACACAAAGATCTATTGCCCAACTCAGGTGCCTGCTCCAAATGGAAGCAAACCACCAAAAGTAACAATAATATCTCCAATTGACAGACAAGTTTCTTCTTCAATAAATCTAACTCTTGCTTTCAACTTGACTTTAGAGGCTTCATCCAACACCTATCCAATAACCCTAGATTCCCTATGCTACAAGCTCAGCTGGGAATCAAATAACATCACAGCGGAGATTGACTCGCACAGACTTTACATGAATGAAACTTTGCCATTCTCCATAAACTTAATTGGAATTCCTGAAGGGAACCAGTCAATAACAGTTTACGCTCGCACATTCTGTGAATATGAAACAAGAAGGGAGTTGCTTAGACAACCAGTATCTCAGAGTGGGTTTATTGTAGGCAACTTTCTCTATGTTGACTCCAACTTCTATGTGATGGCTGACTCTTCTACTGTCAACTTCACCATTGGCGCCTTGGCACCAGTAGCGCCACCAGATGATGACTCTGATGCAGATACCGCAAGCAATATTCTGTTAGCTGTAGGCATTGCGGGTATTGTGACAGCTTTGTTTCTGGTTATCTTGAAATTGATGCGCAGAAGTCGAGAAAGGTCAGGAGAGTAATTCTCTTTCCATCGGGGATGTTTTAGCTAGTGAACTGAAGTGGTCAGAAACTTAGGGATGAAAAACCATAAATTCATACTGCCCTGAGATAGCCACAGGGGAATGGCATTGAGAAGAAGGGTTCTGATTGTTGCCATTGCCATAATAGCGATGCTAGCAGTTGCCACTGCATATTTTCTCAACTATGAATTGAGCAGGCACATGTACCCCAAAGATGCACTCCATGAAGTTTCAAATCTCACTGTGAAAGGCATAGCAACTTCCATTGAACAAAACTATGTGACTCGAGGAATGCTCTTCAGCAGCTATCACATATTTCGCTATTTCATTCAGCTAAACATAACTGAAGTGATATGGACCAGTGAGGATTACCTGAATTCTTCAGTTGGTGGTGACACAGTTTTTGGAAGCAACATACTTGGTGTAGGCTATGACTTTTCGGACAATCCTCATATTGCTGTAGGTGAGGAAGTTGAGTGCACCGGCTTCTTTCTTGGACTTACTGACTCCCCATATTCTTTCATTCTGACTGTTTCACCAGCCATCAGCAAGAGCTTTCTTAAACTTGATGTGGTTCTGAAATAACTATGGAGAAAGGCTACTCTCTATTGTTGATGTTGTTCCCAATACCTGATTGACTAGAATCTTCAATCTTCAGATAGTGCCTGGCGAATACTGATTTTGGGATTCTCCCCTGAAGCAAATCTATGTGCTCACTGAGTATTCCGCTTTTCCTCAATACAGTCGCTTTATGGGCTGGCCATAGCAGCCATTGTGTAAGTAGTAGTCGCTGTTGCCGTTTTGGTCGTGCGAAGGGGGAAGCTGAAACATAGCTCTCTCTATCTCTTTTTCGAGTTTTTGGAATGTTTGAAGCAAGAAAAAGTGAAGAAGTCTTAACCTAAGCTATTTCTTGAAGGAGAGAGAATCCTGTCAAGTGAATGTGGCTTCCGCAACTGTTGCAGAGAATAACGACTTCTTCTAAGCCTTCTCTGTTGACTCTTGGGTATAAGATTGAGTATTTTTCTTCTGTGGGGTCATCAGGAGAGAGTACAGTTCCACATCTGGGGCATGGAAAGTCTCCGTTTCCATCTATCTTGGTCAAGTCTAGTTTGTGGATGTTGGTTTCTTTCATTTTTTTCGTCTCTTGTGGTGGATTCAAGTTTTATTCTCTCCTGCCATTAGAGAGGTTTAATTTGTTTTTCAAGATTTTGCCCAAATCACTGCCAAATTTGCTGGCAGCTATAACAAATGTTCCATTAAGTGTGCAAATCTAAATGACAAACCCTGTTCTGAAGTTCTACAGGGAAATGCAGAAATCCAGCTTTCAACTAATATTCATGGCGAAGGTTTTGTGAGTANNAGTGAAGAAAGCGAGATTTATCTATACTTGTCTTCTTCCCAATGGCCTGTGGGTTTGTCTCTCTTCTTCTTTTTCGCTGTCTTAGTTGCATCAGCAATCATTGGAAGGTCTTTGATTTTGCTTTCAATTTGTTCAACTCTGGTTCTCAGGTCTTGGAGTTGTTTTAGTATCTCTTTTTCACTCATCGTTTTCTCCCAAACCTAGTAGT
>DUHG01000138.1 GCA_013330975.1 Candidatus Bathyarchaeota archaeon | reverse complement strand
AAGTAGTTCTGCTCCTCGCCAGAAGAACGTGAGCCACGCCAAAAAACTTGGATGGATTTGAGTTTAAAGGTTTTTTTCTTGGCTACTCCTCTTTGATCTCGCCCTTGTCAACCATGCGGTCATAATATTTCTTGCATGTTTCCATCGAAACTGCATGCCGACTGCAGAAGTTCACAAGGACCTTCTCTACTTGCTCGCTAGGCGCTTTCTCCTGAATCATTTGTTTGAGTTCCTGAACTTTTTCTTTAGGCAGCTTTTCAGCCATATGGATCGCATCTCTCTCGGTTTGTGTACCTGCGCGCCCATGATTATGTGTTTCGGTTTCGCGTCAAGACTAAACAAGGTATATGGACTAAAACTCTTAGAAGATCATTAAAGCTTCATCCTAATCGTTGGTTATTCTCTCTCGGATTTCAAGTGTTCAATTAACCGTTTTCTGTTTCCGTTTGCCAATTTAATTTTCTCATCGGATACACTCAGCACGGAAAGAAGGTCACTCGTGTTCTTGACGAAAGAGGCCCCCTTCCGNNGTAAGAACAACCATACTTGCTTCATCAATCATACTCATGTTGGCTTTGTGTGCCTGTTCGGTGATTGGAGAAAAAGGTGCTTCTGTTGTCACTGGTATTTTGAGGAACTGTGCAGTCTCAAAGTCCGTGTCCAACACATTTAGGACTCCCGCGGTTACTGTGTAGCCTTCTTCCAGAAGTATCTTCATAAGAGCAGTCCCGGTGCCTGCTCCGCAGATTAGGTGAATTGAACATTTCTTAACAGGAGGAGATTTCAGGCGGGACATTGGAATGATATAAAGCGAGTTTGTTACAAGATGTTTTTGAACAATGGCATCTACGCGGAAAACAGTCTTTATGTTTTCGCTAGTCAGCACTTGGTCCAATCGTCCGGCCGAAAACACCTTGCCGCTCTTGAGCAGAACAGCCAAGTTGCAGTATCGAGCAGCCATGTTGAGATCATGGAAGACCGCGAGTACTACCAACCCTTGTTTCGTACATAGTTCTTTCACAAGATCCATTATTTCCAGCTGGTTGATAATGTCCAAATGTGTCATAGGCTCGTCAAGTAACAGAATCTTTGGTTCTTGTGCCAACGCACGTGCGATAATAACCCGTTGTCTCTCCCCTCCGCTCAATTCGTTAATCGGTCTTTCAGCCAAATGCCATGTGTTAGTCAATTCCATTACTTTTTTCGCAACTGCTAGATCTTTCGTACTTTCCAATTGGAACCTGCTCATGTGAGGATTGCGCCCCATCAAAACTACATCGAGCGCAAGAAAGCTGAATCCCGTTGTGCTATCTTGGGGGACAACTGCTAGCTGCTTTGCGACTTCTCTTCCCTGAAGGGAATATATATCCTCCTTGCCAAGCAGAATTGTGCCTTTGTGGGGTTTCAGAACTCTGCTTATGCTCTTCAACAGTGTTGTCTTTCCAGATCCATTTGGCCCGAGAATTCCGACAAAATCGCCTTCCTTAACAGCAAGGCTCACGTCTTCAAGGACTCTCACGGAGCCATAGCGACATTCCACGCCATCCACACTAAGCAAAACCATGATATCACTTTCTTTAGAGTCCGTAGCTCCGTTTTTTCTTCCTGAAAAGAAGAATGAAGAAAGGAGCTCCAGCAAGCATGGTGATTATTCCTACAGGAAGTTCAAGTGTTGATGCAAATGGTGTCGCTACGACACGCGCCAAATCATCGCAAACAACTAGGAAGATTGCGCCAGTTATGGTTGAAGCAGGCAGCAAAATCCTATGGTCAGGGCCAATAATTAGTCTAGTTACATGAGGGATCATTAAACCCACAAAGCCAATAAGCCCGCTGACAGAGACCGCTGCTGCTGTAACAAGAGAAGCAAGAACTAGAAGCACCATTTTGGTCCTCTCAATATTCACGCCGAGGTTTTGGGCTGTTTCTTCTCCCAAAGCCATCAGGTTCAGATCTCTAGCATAAATGTACATTGCAACTGTGCCTACTATAAAGAAGGGTAGAATCGCCCATATATCTCCCCACCAGACATTGGAAAAACCTCCCATGAGCCAGAGCACTATTGAGGTTAGTTCATCGCCAGCGATTACTTCAATTAGGCTGACAATGGCGAATAGGAAGAAGTTTACGGCTATTCCGCACAGCAATAGCGTGGTTACTGGGACTCTCGTTCCCACTCGGGCAATATTGTAGACTAGTAACATAGCGGCCACTGCACCGATGAACGCCATAACTTGTACGATACGGAGACCAAGAAAGAATGTACCCAGACCTAGCAATATTGAAAACGAAGCGCCCACTGCTGCACCAGCAGAGACGCCAAGCAAGTATGAGTCCGCCATGGGGTTTTTAAATACGCCCTGATAGACAACTCCTGATGCAGCTAATGCTGCACCCACTACGACTCCAGCTATTATCCGTGGCAATCGCAATTGAAGTACAATATTCAATTCTTCTGGTCTAATTAAGGAAGCATCAACAAACCTATTGATGAACGGAATTCTTCTGCTCAGTATAGCCAGAACGTTGCCAAAGGGAATCCTAGCGTAGCCAACGTTCAAGGAAACAATGACTGTTGCTATCAAGGCCAGAACTAGCAACACTATTATGATTTTCCAGCGCGAAGTGCGTTGGAAGAACGTTGTTTCGACTTTGTCCTCGCTCATGGCGTCCACAAAAAAAGGAGAGGGTTAAAAGAGTTCTGGATGGAAGTACGCAGCTAGTTCTTCTATTGCATCTGCTACTCTCGGACCTGCTCTTGCGATTGTATCAGAATCAACCTGACATAGCCCGTCGTTTTGTATTGCATTGATGGACCCCCAGCCCGGTCTTGCTTTTACTGTAGCTGTGCTTCCCCAAAACGGCTCTCCAAAGCCCATACCTTGGGCGGGTAACAGTATTATGTCTGGGTTGCGAGAAATTACAGCTTCGGCGCTTGATTGGAAATAGTCCAGTTCTTGNNAGTTCTATGTTGTCCAAAACGCCGCTAATGCTCGCAGGGTTAAGCACTAAGACCTTGTAGCCTAGATTTCGCAGAGTTGCAATCGTGGGACCTTGAACTCCGCCCGTTGCAAGAATCAAGTCTGGACCAAGAGACGCAATTACCTCCATGTTAGGATTGTCAAAACTTCCAATGCTCGTCATATTGCCGGCATCAATCCAAGCAGCAAAATCATAAGGATAGTTGCAGTAATCACTTACAGCCACAACCTTCTCATCCAAACCCAAAGCAAATACGATTTCTGTTGTACTAGGGGCAAGAGAAACAATCTTCTCCGGAAGCGAATCCATGCTGGTAACGTACCCAGTGTCATCAACCAGACTGTAGAAAGCCATAGGCTGCGGATTTTCTTCACGCGGATAGTAGAGATACACGACTGTTGCGGTAGCAACCAAAGCAATTATGGCGATCGCCGCAATCACATATTTTGTGTTCAATCTTCCACCTTTAAGTCTGTTGGATGGTTTATCCATCCCGACTTATAAAACTTTTCGCAAACACAAGGAGCAAAATGGAAGCATTGAAAATCAACGGTTTTTGACCACGCCAGATGTATTA
>DUHG01000132.1 GCA_013330975.1 Candidatus Bathyarchaeota archaeon | reverse complement strand
CATCGATCTTTTTGACAAGATAGGTTACCCAAGAGTACTTTGGGCTCATGGAGATGTTTCTGCTATACGAACAGCCTTCGGATTGGGAATACCGGTAGTTTACGCGAATGACACGCTATTCGCTTATCATGTTGCAAAACTCGCAGTGCCACTTGTTGACTGGCTTGTCGCACCAGTCTGTTTCGGAAAGTCATGGAGCAAATTCGGAATCCCCAAATCAAGAATAATACTCTACGATGGATTAGAAGAAGCAGCTTGGGCAAAAGGCGTGAAGTTTGAGGAGCCAAACTTCCTGTGTGAACTAGGTGGCAAGAAACCGGTGATACTTTTTAGGGACGCAGAATACAGGGCAAGCTACTTCAAAGACGTGAAACTAGACTCCCAAAATCTTCTAAAAGAACTGTCCGAAATAGCGATGGTAGTTTATTTGCCTCGTTACGAAAACGAAAAAGAGAGGCTTCAAGGAATAGACAACATTTGGATACCGCCCGAGCCAGTGCTAACCGCCCAGCTAATCCCCTACATAGATCTCATGGTTGGAAGTGGCGGTACAGCTTGTAGAGAAACCGCATTAGCGGGAATTCCGACGATAAGCTTCCACTTCTGGGATGTACAGGCACGCTATCTCAGGCAAAAGGGTTTTCCAGTAAGAATCGTGAGAAGCGTTGAAAGAATAGTCAAGAAAGCGAGAAGCATTATAGAAAAACCAGAAAACCACAAAACAAACACAAAGGTTGCATTAAACGAAATTGAATCACCCTTGCCCGTTTGGGCGCGCTACATAGAACTCTGCCTAGACCAACGGAAGTAAACAAGATTGCCTGAGTTCCGTGAACAAATAAGAAAGTCGGCGAAGGTTGCCCAACAAACGAAAATAAGCATAATTATGGCAGTCTTTAATGAGGAAAAGTTCCTTGAAAACAGCCTATCAGCCCTCATGAAACAAACCTTGAAACCTGACCAAATTATTATCGTTGATGATGGCTCAACTGATAAGTCACTAGAGATAATTGCAAGATATCCTTTAACCGTCAAACGATTGCCAATTAAGAAAGAAAGCAGTCTAGAAAGATATCCGGCAGTTCTCAGCGCAGGCTCCAAAATGCTAAAAGAAGACTTTGACTATGTCGGAATTTTGGACGCAGACATAATACTGGAGCCTGAATACTACGAAAAACTAATTCAGCGATTCGAAGAAAACAGTGATATAGGAATCGCAAGTGGTGACCTCCTAGGCGAGCCTGTGAAGGGCTCCCTGCTCGGTTTGACCCCCTATGCTTATGGCGCAAACAGGCTATACACAAGGAAATGCTGGGTTAAACTAAACAATGGGAAAAAGATGAAACCTGTTCCGCAATGCGATTTCTATCACAATGTCTACGCTGAGATGTTGGGTTTCAAGACGAAAAGGTTTGCTGAAATCAGAAGCTGGCATCTCCGCCCGGCAAGACTTGGAAATGCCTTTGCCAAAGGATACCACGCTTACGAATTCGGGTATTATTGGCACTATCTTTCGCTACGAGCGCTTAGAAATCGCAGTCTTTCAATGATACCTGGATATCTAAAGGCAAGCCTCTCAGCTGTCAAACAGTATCCAATACGGGTGCAGGTAAGACGCATGCAGATCGACCGGCTGCAAAGACTATGGCATAAAACTTCACTAATTTAACCGTCTTCGAACCAAAAGGCTATTGCAGCAACATCATATCCATTAAAATCAGATCTAGACAATCACTGCTCTGCAAGTCTGACTATGTTATCTTTGCTTTCGCCATTAACGATCAAAACTGGCAGTCTTTCGTGAGGGTAGGTTTGACTCTTCAGAGAGACGAGATCCTGTTGACAACCCGCTCTCGGTTTAGAACTACAATACCCATTGTTACTTGCGGGATCGAATAGTCGGTTATCAAGGTTTTCGATTTTCAGTTATTATGTGTCACCATATCTATCTTGCGTCAACTTGTATCGCCATAGCAAAAGCTGTCCGTGAAATACGAAGCATAGACCAAATAATCACAGAAACATAATATAGAAGCAATCTGCACAATCCAGAATAGCGCAAGGACAACATGTCCTACAAAAGAAACTGAATACTCTCAGGAATGTTGTTGAATACCAGAACTGACTTTCGTAATGCAGCCCGAGAGAAATTGAGAAACAGCAACAGGCAGAATATTCAGCAAGAATCTGGTTTGTTTTAAAGATGGATTTGTGGTAACATCTTTGAAAAGACTTTGGCGCCCGTCACAGACTAGCTGAATGGTAGCGCACAAATCGGAAGCTATTTGTTCTCTGATATAGAAAAGGTAAAATTGGCGCCGATAGCGGTCATGACCATGGCTGAAAAAGCAAAAGGAGAGACACAAGGCATCTTATTGAAGATGAGACGAATCTCAAAGGAAAAAGGAAGCGTTTACCTTTTCAAAACTACCATCCGCAGTCTTCGCCGTCGACTAAATCTCTTCTTTTGGTTTTGCTATTACCGAATGTCTCCTTGGCGAAAATTCACATTTCAACAAAGAAAATACAAATATTTCATCCACAAATACAACCAGACATGGCGATCTGAAAGAACAGTTGAAGTCCCTATAATATGGGATATTTTGCGACATTGCAAAGGAGAGGTTTTGGAAGTTGGAAACGTACTCTCACACTATTTTGAAGTACGACATGAAATTGTCGACAAACACGAAAAAGCAAAAGGAGTCGTCAACCAGGATGTTGCAGACCTCCGCCTCCCAAAAAAATACGACCTAATTGTTAGTATCTCAACCTTGGAACACGTGGGCTGGGACGAAAATCCAAATTACTCCGAGTCAGCGCGTGAACCAGATAAAGTTATAATAGCCTTTGAAAAACTGAAGGCATCCCTCAAAACTGGCGGAGAGATTGTCGTAACTCTGCCAATAGGTTACAATCCATATCTTGATGTGGCGATTGGAAATGGCAAAATAGATTTTGACAAGATGTTTTGTTTGAGGCGAATCTCCAAAAACAGATGGATCGAAACAAACTGGGAAAACGTGAGAAAATTGAAATTCGGCAGCCCTTTCCCTTTCGCAAATGGCCTAGTAATCGGAACAATTGAACGGGGTTAGTTGCAATTATCCGAGCCAACGCTGATTCAAGTTCTGCTCATGGAGTTAGTCATACCTGAGCTTTTCAGGGAAAATACCCCACAGAATCCTTTGGAAACTTGTTGCTCAACAAAGCAGACGCGCGCCAAAGGAAATCGGAACACTGTGATGTAAAAGCTTAAGACTTGCAGAAAACTATCCTGAAGCCAAAGAGGGACTGGAACGACTTGCCAACATTCTTGGTTGTTCATCCTTACCTAGATGTTTATGGTGGGGGGGAAAAAGTTTGCCACAATATCATAAAAGCCCTAGCTGAACGAGGGCAAAAAGTTGAGTTGCTGACTTTTGATTTCGACGCTGAAAGATACGCTGGGATAATGGGCGAAGAATTTCCAAAAGGCGCCATTGTTCACTCTCTCGGAAAACGGATCGAGGCTGAACCACCATTCACAATCTACAAAAGACGACACAACATTGTCAAATTACTGAAGAAATTCAGAAAGAATTTGGAATATGACTATTTGTTTTCCACACAATCTTCTTCTCCTTTCGAAACAGTCTTCCTAAACAAGGCTAAGAGGAATATAGCCTACGTCCATTTTCCTGAAATACACTTTGACTATGAACACTCTAGCGTTGAAAGAAAGGTCTACCTCTGGCTTTTCAAGAAGTGGGTAGAAGAAGGCGTAAGGGAAATGGATTTAGTGCTATGCAACAGTGAATACACCAAGGCCATGATTGAACGTTACTGGGAAAGAATGGGAATTCAAAAGCCTATCGTTGTGTATCCACCAGTTGACTTGGACCCCTTTTGGTGTGATAAAGCACTTGCGAAAAGACCAAAAAGGGTTACATATGTTGGTCGGTTCATCCCCATGAAACGGCACGAAATAATTAAGAGACTTGCGTTAGAACTTCCGGAATATGAATTTGTAAGCATTGGCGGATTGGTAGAAAGCGACAAGACCTGGTTTAGCAGTTTTTCGGAGAAGGTGCCTCCTAACTACATGCTTAAACCCAATCTTCCCAGAAGAGAATTGATTGGTACTCTGCAGGCATCCCAGATTTATGTTCATTTGATGGAAGGTGAACACTTCGGAATAGCCCCAATAGAGGCTTTGGCAAGTGGATGCATTACTCTTGTTCATAACAGCGGTGGAAGCGGCGAATTTGTGCCTGAAGAATTCAGATGGGAGAACTATGACGGTCTGAAGAGAAAAATCGCTGAGTTTATTGGCTCTGAAGAACGAAGTCTATCCTGGGATAGAAGAAGACCAGAACTGTGGCGTGAAATTTCAACTCTTGAACCTGAGAATTTCAAGAAGAGAATATGGGATAATGTTGGAAAACTAATGGAATGAAACCCAAACGAGCTACTTCCGTGTGGTTGCGTCAATCGAGATTTTTGAAAATATAAGACAAGAAATCTCGAACAACAAAATGCATATGAACAGAGCCCATAGTAACAATTGTTAAACATGGGTTCAGTTAAGAATCACACGCTGCCCTTGATAACAATTGGCATCGTAGTTTTCAATAGGGAATGGATCATTAGTGAGATGCTCGCCTCCGTTCAGAGCCAAACTTACCCACATCAACGATTATTCATATTGGTCGTTGACGGAGGAAGCACAGATAACACCACAAAAACTGCAGAACAGATTTTAGCACATTCCGATTTCAATGGATACGAACTTGTAATAGAAAAGTCAAACATACCTGAAGCGAGGAATATATGTATCCAAAAAATGCGTGGCGATTTCCTCCTCTTCTGGGATAGCGATGTAATTTTGAAACCTGACGCGGCATTTCTTCTATTTGAAACCATCAAAGAAGAGAATGCGGATATTGTGGCAGCACAAGTAACTAATGTGCTAGTTGACTCAATCGGGGAGATAAGCGAAAAACTAAATGAAATTGACGTTGGTTCTGAAACAGAGAGAAAAAAAGTCGAGGCTAACTGGGTCGGAATGGGACAAACACTAATAACAAAGGAACTGTTGGAAAAAGTTGCCTTTGACCCCGACTTCACTGTCATTGAAGATGCAGACTTTTCCTTTCGAGCTATAGAAGAAGGGTTCAGGATTGTTCAAGTTGAAGAAGTCATAGGTTTAGACGTTAACTCCCGCAGAAATAGATTTAGCGAAGTCTCCGGAATTGACCTGTCTCTGCGAAATTCTCTTCGAGGAATTGGAAAAAGGGCAAAAGTTCAGCTTCTAGCTTACAAATCCCCTATGACACTCAATGCTGCGATAGAATTCTTCATGGAAAACAAGCGCATTCTGTTCTACTTGGGGTATGTCCCCATAGTCATTCTTATGATCTATGGATTTGCAGACCAGAATCTCATTTTGGCTTTAACAGGTCCAACGTATTTAGGGGCGTTCATGATTTTTCAGATAAAGAAAAGAGGACTCTCAAAAGGCTTGAAAGCAACGATGCGAAGCGTAATCGTTGGGATCCCCCTTTCGGTACTGCTCGTCTACTACAGTTTGAAGTTAATCCTACGGAAAAAAAGATAGACCAGCAACAATTCGCCGAGATCTTGGGAGTTTAAATTCTGTCTGAATAGTATATGATAACATAGGTTGCTTTCCCAGTAGCCTAAGGCGGGAAATCCGCCAGTCAAAAAAATAGCTTGACCAGCACGGTTGCTATCTTAGAAAGATGACAATTAATAGAAACTGAGAATCAGGAAATATAGGGCCGATAGAATTGAATCTATATAGATCAGACACTAATCGCCAGAAAAGACTGCTTTAATATGTCTGGGAATAGGAAGGGAGAGTATGGAAGCGTATAAGCAAAAACCCAAGGTGCTTGTTACTGGCGCGAGTGGACTATTAGGTAACAAAATAGTTGCTCAGGCAGAGAAAGACTTTCCTATTGTCCCCACAGACTTGGCTGAACCTTTACATGCAAACGCTTTGAGAACTGACATTACAGAGCCTTCTGAGGTTGAGGCTCTTTTTAGCAAAATCAGACCGGAATTGGTGGTCCACACGGCTTCAGAAACTAATGTTGACAGATGCGAAACCAACAGAATACATGCTTGGAAAGTAAATGTGGAGGGAACGCGAAACTTGGCAATAGCCTGTGAAAAGCTCAATGCAAAGCTGGTGTATGTCTCAACGGACTATGTTTTCGACGGAGAGAAAGGGTGGTATGACGAGAAGGAAAAGCCAAACCCAATAAACTACTACGGATTTACCAAGCTCGAGGGCGAAAAACAAGTCACGGAACATTGCAGGAACAATGCAATACTTCGCACTAGTGTTCTTTACGGTCGGCACCCTTACAAACAAGATTTCGTCAAATGGGTAATTGAAAAACTCAAGAAAAACCAAGAAATCAGCGTTGTGAAGGACCACATCAATACACCAACACTTGCAGACAATCTCGCTGAAATGACAATTGAAGTGGCAGAAAAGGACCTTCACGGCATATACCATGCATCGGGCAGCCAAAGAATAAGCCGTTTCGAATTCGCCAAACAAATAGCTATAACATTCAATCTGAACCCAGACTTAATCAAGCCAAAAAAGATGAGTGAATTGAAAGCTTGGGTTGCCAAGAGACCACGTGACTCGTCGTTGAACACAGAGAAGATAAGGAAACAACTTAAAGCGAAACCCCTTAACATAGTTGAAGGAATCGTGAAACTGAAGGCTGAGATGGAAACTTGAAGGGTGTTATACTTCACGGGGGTCACGGAACTAGACTTAGACCGCTGACTCATACAGGACCGAAACAATTGATTCCCGTGGCCAATAAGCCAATTTCTCAGTACGTGTTGGAAGACCTACGAGACGTCGGAATAAAGAACATTGCAATAATAATTGGAGGAGTAATGCCTGAAAAAGTCCGGGATTACTATCAAGATGGCAGCAAATTCGGCGTCAAAGTAAAATATGTCGATCAGGAGAAACCAGGCGGCATCGCGCAGGCGGTAGGTCTAACCCGAAACTTCGTAGGCAACAGCTCATTCATCGTATACCTTGGTGACAACCTGCTAAAAGGCGGAATCACAGGGGTTGCCAAAGAATTCGAGAAGAACAAGTACGATTCGATGGTGCTTCTAAGCAAGGTTGAGCACCCACAGCAATTTGGAGTGGCAGAATTCGACAAGGAAGGAAAACTCTGCAAACTCGTTGAAAAACCAAAGGAACCGCCAAGCAATTATGCATTGACGGGCATATACTTTTTCAAACCATTGATTTTTGACATTATAGACAAACTTAAGCCTTCATGGCGCGGCGAACTCGAGATCACCGAAGCACTACAGCTCTTGCTTCAGGAGGGCTACAGTGTCGGCTACAGAATCGTAGAGGGATGGTGGAAAGACACCGGCACAATAGAAGACATATTGGAAGCAAACATACTGGTTCTCGACGAGATGGAAGCCAAGCAAGAAGCCAGTTTGGATGGTGTCTGTGCCCAAGGGCGGGTTACGGTTGGAAAGAACGCGCAGGTGAAAAAAGGCGCGATTATTCGGGGACCAACAGTCATTGGGGAAAACGCGATCATAGAAAGCGGGGTCTACATAGGACCATATACTTCAGTAGG
>DUHG01000052.1 GCA_013330975.1 Candidatus Bathyarchaeota archaeon | reverse complement strand
GCAGCCTCTTTTTCTTTTTAAAGCAATATTTAACCTTTTTTATTCTGCATTACCATTTAAATCTGAGTTCGAGATAGAAAATGGATAAGAACAGAAGAGAATTAAATAACCAGTCTCCCTCAATGGACTTTTCAGGTGCCCAAAAACGAAACTTGTAGATGCACACATACACCTCTCAGATGCCGAATATTCACAAGACACCGAGGAATTGATAGCAGACGCAAAAAACTCGGAAGTGGCGGCCTTGGTTTCGAACTCAACAGATTTCGGAACAAGCCTCGCGACCCTGAAACTAGCGGAAAAACACCCAGGGCTAGTTTATCCTGCGATAGGCATTCACCCTTGGAACGTGAAAACACTCAAAGATGACGAACTTGAGGGTACTCTGAAACTTATCAGCGAGCAAGCAGAGAAGAAAACAATTGTNNCTGCACTGGTTCAGCTACCCTCTAACCGCTTTGACAAAGGCAATTGAACAAGGATATTTCATAACCGAAGGTCCGCCAGCAACATACTCTACAGGAATCCGCGAAGTGATTGAAAAAGTACCTCTGACAAGCCTTCTAACGGAAACTGATGGCCCAGTGAAGTATTATAAGCAACCGTTTAACGGACAGTTGACCAAACCATCATTCTTGCGATTAGTTGTCAGAGCTGTGGCAGAAATAAAAAGAATGGACATTGAAGAAACCGCCGAGCAAATTTCCTGCAATTTTGAGAGTTTCTTCAACGCGAAGGTAGGATGAAGGCAACTATTCTCCTTCAACGCTTAAATAACTTGAGGAAATGGCAAAGCTACCTCTGCAACCATCTTTTCCACTCAATTAACACATATCCGATGAGCGTGCGATGTTGGCGTTGGATCTTCTTCGCATGAATTATTTCCGCTAATTCGCAATGCGTAAGCTTATATTATCGCATTATTCTATTGGAAGTTACTTTGCGCTCTAAAGCGGTAAAGATTGAAAAATCCTGCATTCACGGAAGGTAAATACGTGGGAAAAGTCAAGACGGAACAAGTAAAAAGAACAGCCAAAGAACTGATGGTCAAATTCCCGAACAAGTTCTCGTCCAATTTCGACGAAAACAAACGGCTAGTGAACGAGCTTACAAAAGGAACAACGACAAGAATTAGAAACCAGATTGCAGGGTACATAACAAGTACAATATCACATTCTGACGAGGAAAACNNGCAGCAAGAAAAATCCCGTACATGGCACCAAGTCTTGTTTTGGAAGCAATAAGAAAGGCCCGAAACGCAATATACTACAGTCTAGGAGAACCCGCATTTATTGAGGTTCTCATACGCGACGAAGCAGGCAAGAACAAACCGTCAAATGATTCTATTCTGCGTTTCCTGATTGGGATAGAAGGTGTCGTGCAGCAAATGACTCAGATAGAGGAAGTTAATGGCGAGATTATCATGATGCAAGCTGATACTCTAGTACAAATAGCCTCAGAGATAGTTGAAACTCTTACCGAGGAAAGACTAGAAAACTAGCAAAAAAAGCATCACTGTAGCATTCATTTCCTAAACCCATTGCTGGAAGTTTTCGAATATGGCTCGAATCAGAAACAGAAAACAGCTTGTTGAAAGAGGAGAAACAGAAATCGCCCGAAAAGCCAGAGAATTGGCATTAGGAAGCTTAGAAGCAGCTCTGGCTTCAGTCAATCCCAAAATGCTCTTGGAATCTCAAGTATTAATTGAAGACTCTATCCTTTGCGCTGGTGAACACAGATTCGACCTCAGAGAGGTTGAAAATATTTTTGTCATGGGAGGAGGCAAAGCGTCAGGCGCGATGACTTTGGCAATCGAAAAAGTTCTTGGCGGTAGATTAACTGAAGGCATAGTCAACGTTCCCAAGGGAGACAAACACAAGACACGCATTGTGAGAACAATGGAGGCAGGACATCCATTACCCAATGAAGCAAGCGTGGAGGGAGCNNCACATCTCGGATTTCAAAGGAGGCTGGCTTGCCAAGAAAGCATACCCAGCCCGTGTCCTAAACCTCGTTCTGTCCGATGTTGTTGGTGATCCACTAGAGACAATCGCCTCTGGACCAACAGTTCCAGATTCAACGACTTTTCTGGAGGCAAGAAGGGTTTTGCAGAGGCACTGCCTGTGGGAGGATGCACCGATTTCAGTTAAGAATCTGCTTTGCGCAGGAGAAAGAGGATTTGTTGCAGAGACCCCTAAACCTGATGATCGGGAATTAAGGAAAGTTCAAAGTCTAATCCTTGGCAATTGCCGGACAGCTGCTGACGCCTCGGATAAATACCTTAGAACCGCCGGACTTAACGCTCTTCTACTCACGGCGACTTTGGAGGGAGAAGCCAGATGTGCTGGAGAAATGCTTGGATCACTTGCCAATAACATCATCATTGCTGGCGAGCCGATTCCAAAGCCAGCAGCATTGATTGTGGCTGGTGAAACTACGGTTACTGTATCAGGAAAAGGGCTTGGCGGTAGAAACCAAGAGTTGGTTATTGGAGGCGCTCTAAAGTTATGCAAGGCGGAGGGCGCGGTAATTGCGTCTTTTAGCACTGACGGCATTGATGGCCCCACAGATGCAGCTGGAGCAATTGCTGATGCAAGAACCCTAACACGAGCAGCAGAACTTGGTCTCGAACCACAAAAGCTGTTAGATCAAAACGATTCAAACCGTTTCTTCTCAGAGTTAGATGACACAATAATTACAGGTCCCACAGGAACGAATGTTAACGATATATCCGTGATCATAATTTTATAACTCCAAGACTATATAGACGAGACAAAAGAAATGACGATATCGGTAAGACTTATCGGAGCTTTGAGACATGCTGCGGGCACTGACAAGTTCACTGTAAAATATCGAGAGAATTTCGCCGTAAAAGAGCTAATAGAAAAGATTACCGCTCAAACTCCCGAGTTGAAACGCAATTTAACAAACTCATATCTAGAAGACCAACGCTTAAACGCCCTAGTACTCGTGAACGCAAGCGAGATAAGCGCCCTGAATGGCTTGGAAACAATCCTCGAAGACGGAGACGAAGTAGTCCTTATTCCAGTTGTTCATGGGGGATAAACATTTGTCAGCCAAGATAGCAACTTTGACCACGGATTTTGGATTGAAAGATCCATATGCGGCGGAGATGAAGGCTGTGATTTTGAGCATATGCCCCATGGCAACAATTGTTGACATAACACATGAAGTTGAGAAGTTCAATGCTCGAATGGGAGCCTACATCCTGGCTTCAGCAGCACAATACTTTCCAAAAGACACAATTCACGTCGCCGTAGTCGACCCAGGAGTTGGAACACAGAGGCAACCGATACTAATTCAAACGAAACAAGGACTATTTGTTGGACCAGACAATGGCGTGCTGGTTCTAGCTGCCCACAAGCAAGAAATTGTTGAGATCAGGCAAATTGCCAATCGCAAGTTCATGTTGCCCAAGGTTTCAAACACTTTCCATGGAAGGGATATTTTTGCACCTGTAGCGGCGTATCTACTTATTGGCATACCACCACCAGAGTTTGGACCAATTGTCAATGAATTCGCGAAGCCGAATTTCACATGTGTCACACGCGACGGATCTGCGTTGATAGGTGAAGTTCTACACATAGATGGATTTGGAAACATTATTACCAACATATGCAGGGAAGAAATGAAACTTGCGAACTTGGAAAAGAGCTTGTCAGTTGACCTTGATAATCGTCAGCTTAGACTTGAGATGAGCAAAACCTACGGCGACGTCAAGTTTCATCAAGCAATGGCACTCTTTGGAAGCCATGGATATCTCGAAATCGCCGTAAACCAAGATAGCGCAGCAAAAGCCCTAAGTGTGAACGTCGGAGACAAAATAAGAATAACAGAGACATAAAACAGAACAACATGTGTCTTTTCAGATCTCAAAGAGAAAATAGACTATAGATGAAAATAGGGTTCCTATAGCGAAAAATCACGGTGACTGTGATCATAAATTCTTTAAGCTTGAATCTGATAGACCAATGGAAAGGTTCATAAAATTTGCTATTTGACGAAATTGCCAGTTGGATGGAGAATTTTGCGCTGCAATACGGCTATTTGGGCATTTTCCTAATCAGCTTGTTCGGCGCAACTTCCATCTTTGTGCCCATACCTTCATCCGCAATAATCTTCATAATGGGGGGAAGTTCTTCATTCGACCCATTTTGGATAGCAGTTGCTGCAGGACTAGGCGCCGTTCTAGGCGAATTCTCAGGATACTTGGTTGGTCTGAGTGGCAGAAAAGTCATCAGTTCAAAATACAAGAGGAAAATGGATATTTTGATGAAGTTGTTCAAAAAATTTGGTCCAGCAGTAATTTTCACCTTCGCTTTGACCCCTCTCCCAGATGACCTGCTTTTCATCCCCCTCGGAGTAATGCGGTACAGCATTATCAGAGCATTCATTCCTGCTCTGCTTGGAAAGTTTCTATCAAGCCTGATAATTGCTTATGCCGGTCGTTTTTCGCTTCAGATAATCAGAGATATTTTTGGCATAGGTGAAGGAGCATCCTTGCTCATAGGAACAATCCTCGCGATTGTTTTGCTTGTCATAGTTTTCGTAATAATGTTCAAAGTTGATTGGGAAAAACGAGCTGAAAAATTCTTGGCAGAAGATGAAAAACAAAGCGCAGAGACAACTCCAAAGACTGAAATTGCTGGTTCCACAATCAAAACGAAGAAAAACAACCAACCGAAAGGTGAAAGAGAA
>DUHG01000152.1:4271-4803 GCA_013330975.1 Candidatus Bathyarchaeota archaeon | reverse complement strand
TGAAAAATATGGTCTGTCGACGCAGGGTTTTTCTGTGCACATGAATCTCCTATTTGGATTAGCTCATCGGTGAAGCCCATCGGAGCTGAGAAAACGGCGATTGGACCGAAATCATCTCGTGTTTTCAGTTCACGTATTCTGTCAATGATCTTTGTAATGCCTCTACCCTGCGGGTCTATTAAGCTGCCGCCGAATTTTGCCACAGAGAGTTTTCTGAAGTATAAGACCTCCTTTATCCAAGCACTTTAGCACTGTTAGTCGCGCATAAAAGGATTAGGATTGTTGCTCTGCTATCTCTTTACAAGCAGGACTATTGCTCTCACGATTAGAGAGATTCCTATAACCACAAGTATGCCAGCCCAGAAGGCGAACCACGTGTTTATTGTTGTNNAGTCGGAGAAGCAATATTATTAGCTGCAAGAAGACTATGCCGAGGCAGAACTGGAATGCTGCCGCATAAACAACGGTGTGAGCCCCAGGATTTATGGGGGCGGGCAGAAATATCCCAGTGCCGGGCACTTGACTTAGTGTC
>DUHG01000152.1:0-4249 GCA_013330975.1 Candidatus Bathyarchaeota archaeon | reverse complement strand
TCTCCTCGTCGAGTATTTTGTTCAACTGCAAATATAACTTTTGTTTCCATGCGCAATCAAGGTGAATGTTTTATATACTAAATCCATGGATAAGGAATAGCCATAGGTGGAATCATGCCATACTGTCCGAAATGTGGAAACAAAGTTGAGGATAATATGACCTTCTGCTCGCGCTGCGGAGCACCTTTGAAGGCGGAAACGCCGGTTCAACCAGCGCCTGCTCCAGCCCCGCAAAAGGCTGAAAAAGAGGAAAAAGGCGAGAAACAAGAGAAGCAAGAAAAGGGCGAGAAACATGAGAAAGGTCGCTATGGTTTCGTTGGTTTCTTAATTGGAGGACTAGTGATGATTTTCATTGGTATTGTTGCCTACTATGACATAACCGTAGGATTCCCCAGCAGTGAACTCGTAGGACCAGCAATTTTGCTAATTATCGGAATAGCTATAGTAGTTGTAGGTGCCTTTTATGCCATGAAGGCGCGGAGTCGTAATCCTCAGACAGTCTAGAGAAGTCTACCTAGGAACAAACGGTACAGCCGGTGCTCTAGAAGGGTACCAGCGGTGTGCCTGCCAAAAACCCGGAAATAGTTGTTGCCGGCAGATTCTATCATATCGCCAATATCATATCGTGGAAACAGACAACTCGAGACGATGAGTTTGCCCCACTGACCTCTTTTTAGCTCATGAAGCATTTTTACGGATTTTCCGGCAAGCACTTCAAAGAAATAAGAATCATAGTTAGGTGTAATGTAGGGTAGATCATCATATTGCTGACCGAAAACGCCTTCAGTAGCCGTATACATCTCTACTATTGGCACTTGCCCATAGTACTTGTGCAGTGATCCAGCGTACTTGAATTGAATTTTAGGTACACTTGTACAGAAGAGAGCTTTAAATTTCCAGAGATCCCGAGGCTTCTTCCCATGTTTTCGTTTCAGAAATCGGGCAAAAGCGAGAATAACAGGTGTGACACCCATAGTTGCTGTCACGGGGTTATCAAGAGCTGTTTGATAGACGAGTTCGAACCTGTTTTCCCAGTCCTTGCGCGATATTCCTGACCCCAGTGCGTCAATATCTTCCTGCCTAGGTATAAGGCTGACGCGGTCGAACATAGGATTTAGTTTAGCATATGTCCCCGAACTGTAGCCATAAGTGACTTCCTGACCATCAACGGTCATTGTGTGAACTGTCGAAGGGAAATTCAGATTCAGTATATTTCCAATGAAGACATCGAAGCTATTCTTGCGCAAAGCGTAGTGAATTATGCCTCGTGCACCACACGTGAAAACTTGTTTCAAATGTGCTTGCGTAACCGGGATTACCTTCGATTTTCCCGTTGACCCTCGTGTCATAACCCAAGCTGCTGGAGGTTCAGGCAAGATTGCTTCATAGTTGCCCGCTCTTACTTCCCCAAAATATTGAGTGAGGTTTGAATAATTAATAACTGGAAATTGCCTTTGATAATCCTCGACCTCTTGGACGTTTAAAGCGCCATGGCTCAAACCATACCTGGTTGAACCGTAGGTTTTCATCAAGTCGCATAGGNNTAGCTCAATCGGCTTATATGTTTCACTCTGTATACTTGTTTTTCAAGAGCACTCTCAAAAAGTGATGGATTTGACGGAGTCAATTTGGATTGTAGCGGATAAAATTCGCAGACTGGAAATTAGGGGTGCAAGAAATGTTGCCATCGCGGCGGTGAAAGCGCTAGAGGAGACTNNGAACCGCTCATGCGAAACGCCATAAAATGGATCCTCGGCAGCATAGAAAACAGCAGACGAAGTGACGTCGAATCCATGGCAAAGACTGTCTCTTCAAGTGCATGTGAGTTTCTCACGACTCTGGATAGAGCAAGAGACTGCATAGCCGAAGTTGGCTCAAAACGTATCCGTGATGGAGCAGTAGTGTTAACTCACTGCCACTCTTCAACAGTCACGCACCTGCTGAAGAAGGCTAAACAAGACGGAAAAACTTTCAAAGTAATTTGCACTGAAACGCGCCCTCTTTTTCAAGGGAGAATTACTGCTCAGGAGATGCTGGATCAAGGCATAGAGACAAGCTTTGTTGTAGATTCAGCAATGCGGTGTTTTATAAAAAGCGCTGATCTTGTTGTTGTAGGGGCAGATGCCATAAGCGGGGAAGGCAACGTTGTGAACAAGATCGGAACAGCAGCTATGGCTCTAATCGCTCAAGAAGCCAGAGTGCCGTTCTACGTTGCGACTGAACTTCTGAAGTTTGACCCTGTAACCCTGTGGGGAGAATATGAAGGAATAGAAGAAAGGAGCAGAGACGAGGTCTGGAAGGGAGCGCCGGAAAAATTGGCTATTCATAACCCTGCCTTTGAGGTCACTCGACGTGAATTCATCCATGGCATAATCTGCGAGGAAGGCGTCATTCCACCTCACGCTGTGACCGAAGCAATTTACAGGAAGTATCCTTGGGTCTTGCCATGATACATAAAAATGGAAAAGGCAACTAACTATTTTTTCCAAAGCTCCAAAGCCGTTTTCAGTTCTCTGTGATTCTGAGCATATTCTTCCAGTGTTTTCTTTTTAACTGTCGCTTCTACTGCCTGACGCATAGCTTTGGCTCCCGAAACCGTGCCGTCCCTGTGACCGTGGATTCCCCCGCCTGCTTGAATAACAAAGTCATTGCCGAATGTCTTGATTAGTGCAGGAACCAAGCGCGGATGTAAACCGCCCGAAGCAACAGGCAAAACTGGGTTCAAACCGTTCATAGGCATTTTCAAAGCATCGATGTTTTCCATGACCTCCTGCTTTGTCTCTGACATCTTCCCAACTACCGTTCCTACGTGGAGCTGGTCGACTCCGACAACTCTCGCTACTTTGGCAATTGTGCGCATAGATATTCCGTGTTTGAAGTTTTTCGTAAATGCGGCGTGTCCTGCCCTATGTGCATGCAAGACGAGTGGGTGGTTTTGGTCACGGAGCGTCTGGAGCGCAGAAAAACCACAGGTTAGAATGTCCACCATAACATATTCCCCTCCATGCTCACGAACATGCTCGGCACGTTTTAGCATAGTTGCTGTTTCAGCCGTCACATTCGCCATGTACACTTTCCTCTCACCGGTCTCACTTTGGGCTTTGTCCCGCAATTCCAGGGTTTTCGCAATTCTTTCTTCAAATGGGTTGAAATTCTGGCTGCTCAGGTTTTCGTCATCCTTAACGATATCGCATCCACCAACCCAAGCCTCATAGGCAACTTTCGCGTGATCCTTTGTTCTTAAGCCCAGTTTTGGCTTTATTATCGTGCCCACAAAGGGACGCTCTGGCACCTTCAACAGTTTTCGGATTCCCGATATTCCAAATCTCGGACCCCTGAAGGTTTTAGTGAGTTTGGCAGGAAAATCAACATCCAGTAGTTTGAGATTCTTGAGTGCTCTCAACCCAAAAACGTTGCCAGCAATGCTGCTTAAAATATTTGGCATATTTCCGTCTTCAAAAAGCTCAATAGGATAAGCAATTTTCACAATGTTGCCCCTAATGCTGAAAACGCGAGCTGCAAACTGATCGACATACGCCTTTGCAGTAGTGAGCTCCGTCCAGGTGCCAACAGAACTCTCAGCTGCCACTCCTCCAGCTGCCTCCTTAAGGCTTATTTCTTCAGGTTCAACATAGAATGTGCATAATAGGTCAGATTCAATTGGCTGGTAGTTGAGTTTGACAAAATCTATGTATTTCAAAAGCTATCGCCCCTTTTGACTAGATGGATGGGTTACTTAAAATCCTAATCTTCTGTATTTCGATGTAACCAACGCCCCACAACATGTCAGAACAGCAAAAAAAGGTTATCCATAGGTAGTCTTTGCGATGGATTACAAACGAAAAAGAATTTCGGTTATTATAGCAGCCGATTTGCAAAAAAAGAAATGTTGCTGGAAAGATAGCTAGTGCTCTACCTTTCTTGGCAGCCTTTTTGCTTGCTCAATCCAATCTTTCGTTTGATTTAGGGTTGGTGTTCTTCGAACCAGATTCTTGGCTTCATTCACTCCTACCAAAGTCTCTTGAAGGTTTTCAGGGTTCCTTCTTGCAAGTTCAATCACCGTACTGACCCCTGCCTCCTTTAGAAGATCCGAATATTCCTCACCGATTCCTTTGATTCTGAAGAGGTCAGCCATATTAACCCACTCAAGAAGTACCGTCTCGGAAATTCCAGTCTTCTCCGACAACTCTTTTCGTCCTTGCTTCGTGCCACCCACGCCCAATAGTTCATCGGTTGTTCTAATTCTTTC
>DUHG01000145.1 GCA_013330975.1 Candidatus Bathyarchaeota archaeon | reverse complement strand
GGATAGAAAAATAGTAAAGACTGCCCAAGCAGAATATGAAACCAAAACCCTTCTCATGGCAACGGGTTCTCATTATCGTGAAATCGGCGTCCCAGGTGAGAAGGAATTTCGAGGAAGAGGAGTGAGCTACTGCGGCGTCTGCGACGGACCGCTGTTCAAGGGCAAGCGGGTCCTCGTGATTGGGGGCGGCAACTCCGCAGCAATAACTGCGCTCTACCTATCAGGAATCGCTTCGCAAGTCGTTGTTGTTCATCGCAGGGATGCGTTTAGATGCGAGGAAGCATTGGCAAAAGACGTCCAAACCAAACCAAACGTGCAAATTATTTGGAATTCTGAAATAAAGGAAATCAAAGGCGACAAACTAGTAACTAGCGTTATAATATCCAATAGCAAAACCGGATCAATTCAAGAGATTGCCCTAAACGCTGTTTTTGTCCAAGTGGGCGAAGCGCCCAACAGTCAGCTGGCCAAGGATTCAGGCATAGAACTAACTGAAGAAGGCTACATTAAAATCGACATTTATCAGCGCACAAACATCCCAGGAGTATACGCTGCTGGGGATGTTACAAATCACCCAGTAAAACAAATAGGCACAGCCGTCGGTCAGGGCATAACGGCAGCCCTCGAAGCCTACGGTTTTATTCGAAGACCGTATTATCGCAAAGAGAGGTAAAACCTTATATGATTCTTGAGCCTTTTTCATGCTTTCAAACGCATAAGCTATCATGCAAACCGCGTTAGGGAAATATCACGGTTAAGGAAGAGGTCTCTGAATGAGTGAAAAATGTCTCGCTGTGGTGGAGATAAACCAAGACCTATGCAGTCAATGTGGTGTTTGTAACTCAATTTGTCCTTATGATGCCATAAATCGCGATTCTGTAACTGGCAAAGTGGAGATCGANNAAGATGGACTACTACGACTATGATCACCTTATTGACTACGTTTCTTGTGCCCAAAAGAAATCAAAAAGCGACACATTGGTAATGATGTGCCGCGGCAACTCACCGTCTACATGTGAAATCGAGGATATTCTGACTGACCAAGGCGTGGTTTGTGGGGACTACTTGCCACTGCGGGTTCCTTGCTCGGGCAGAATCCCAACAGATTTCATTTTCAAGGTACTCAACTCAGGAGTTAGCAGCATCATTTCAATACAGTGTGAAGATGCTTTTTGCAGGATGAAGGAAGGCACAAAAATTAACACTCGGAGATTCCAACTAAGCAAAAACGTTCTAAGCCAACTGGGTTTCGACGAGAATGCGTTAAAAGTCGTAAAGTATTCCCGAAAAGCAGTTTATGACACAACGAAGTGTGTAGGATGCGATAAATGTGTCTTCATTTGCCCCTATGAGGCGATAGAGGCCGAACCCTTTGCAACTCCTCACATAGTTTTGGATGACTGCGTTGGTTGCGGCGCATGTCAACTTGTTTGTCCGCACGAGGCAATAGAGGTTAAGGGCTTTGAGTTCCAGAACGTTCTCAAGCGGTATGGAGATATTCTACCTCAGCTCAAGGCAAAAAGCAAAGATCCAGCCATTCTAATGTTTGTTTGTCAGTGGTCAGAATTCTCAGCATTGGACACCCCTGACGCAGCAACGAAAGGGAAGAACGCTTTGACTCTTGAGGTTCCCTGCTTCAAATCCTTGGACCCAGTTCATGTCGTGAACGCGTTAAAGTGCGGTTTCGACGGCGTCATGGGTGTCGTCTGTTCCTCTGAAGACTGCAAACTTGAGGAGGGCAGGGATACCGCGGAACGCAATTTGTCTGTTCTGAAAGATGTTTTGAAGAAAATGAATTTGCTTGATCGTTTTGAGCTCTATGAATTGTCGCCAAGGTGCGAAGGTGAATTCAACCAGAAGCTTGATGCTTTCTGTGCAAGAATCGCGGGGTTACCTAGGCGTGAAGTAATTATGGTGGAGGCGAAGTAGAAACGTACGAGATCTTAAGCAAGAAGGAACTTGCTCCAAAAGAAATCCTGTTTGAAGTCTGTGCCCCAGATATCGCTGCAAAATGCCTTCCTGGACAGTTTGTCATAATAATCGTTGGGGAAAAAGGTGAACGCGTTCCACTAACGATTTGCGACTATAACCGGGGGAAGGGGACAATTTCGTTTGCCTTCCATGAAGTTGGCAAAACTACCAAAGAGCTAGGATTGATGAAAGTGGGAGACAAGATCGGAAACGTTACGGGTCCTTTGGGAAATCCCTCAGAGATAAAGAAGTTTGGTAAGGTCTTGTGCGTTGGGGGCAGCATAATGATAGCTCCAATGATATTGCAAGCTAAAGCAATGAAAGAGGCAGGCAACGAGGTTCACATTGTTTTAGGCGCAAGAATTGAAGAAACGCTCATTATGGAAAAAGAAGCTCGGGGTCTGAGCGACAAGGTCTATATTGCGACAGACGACGGTTCAAAAGGCTTCAAAGGCTTGGACTTCCTTAAGGAACTCATTCAGAAGGAGAAATTCGATCATTGCATCGCTTTGGGTCCTGTTGTGATGATGAAAACCGTCAGCGAAATAGCGAAAGCCTATGGTGTCCCAGCGATTGTTACCTTGACACCAATCATGGTTGACGGAATGGGTATGTGTGGAGTCTGTCGTGTTTCGGTGAACGGGAAGATGATGTTCGGATGTGTTGACGGTCCAGAATTTGACGGACGCAACGTAGATTTTGATGAGTTGATACAGCGTCAACGTTTGTATCTTCCTGAAGAACGTTTGAATTCAGTCCTCTGGGAAATTGGAGAGTGCAAGTGTGGCAGAAACAAAGCCTAAACCCAAAATTAAGAAAGAATCCGTTGAGATGCGGAAACAAGATCCGAAAGTCCGCGCCAAGAACTTCAATGAAGTTGCACTGGGCTACAACGAAGCCGAGGCTCTGGAAGAAGCAAGTCGATGTCTACAGTGCGTAAAGCCTCAATGCGTGGCTGGTTGTCCGGTAGAAATACCAATTCCTGCTTTCATCAAATGCATTAAGGAAAAGAATTTTGCAGAAGGTGTTGTGGCACTGAAGAGCAAGAACTCTTTGCCAGCCGTTTGTGGACGAGTTTGTCCTCAAGAGGAACAATGCCAAGAAAAATGTGTTGTTGGCAAAATCGGGCAGCCAGTGAGCATTGGTCGCTTGGAACGATATTTGGCTGATTGGGAACGTGAACATGGTCTCCAGGTGCCAGAGAAAGCTAAACCAACGGGAAAGAAAGTGGCAATAGTTGGCGCTGGTCCAGCTGGACTGACTGCTGCCGCTGACTTGGTCAAGCTCGGTCACGAAGTAACCATGTTTGAGGCGCTTCACATTGCAGGCGGGGTCTTAGTTTATGGCATCCCAGAGTTCCGTTTGCCAAAAGTCATTGTACAGAACGAAGTAGACTACATTCAAAAGTTGGGCGCCGATCTGCGATTGGGCAATCTAGTGGGCAGAATACACACGATTCCTGAACTCATGAAGGAAGGCGGCTACGAAGCCGTTTTCATCGGTAGTGGTGCGGGTTTGCCTCAGTTCTTGAATGTTCCAGGCGAGAATCTTGGAGGAATCTACTCAGCCAACGAATTCCTGATTCGCGTCAACTTGATGAAGTCCTATAAGTTTCCAGAATACGACACTCCAATACGGCTTGGAAAACACGTAGTCGTCATTGGCGGTGGAAACGTGGCGATGGATTGTGCGCGCTGCTCAATGCGTTTGGGAGCGAGCGTATGTCTTCTGTATCGTCGTTCACGTGACGAGTTACCCGCCCGAAAAGAAGAAATCGAGAACGCCGAAGAAGAAGGATTGGTGTGCAATTTCCTCGCGGCGCCCCTCAGGTTCCACGGGGACGAGAAAGGCTGGGTGAAAAGCATGGACTGCATAGCAATGGAACTGTGCGAACCAGACGAGAAAGGCAGAAGAGGCGTAAAGCCTATTCCAGGCTCTGAATTCTCGATGGAAACTGACACGGTCATCATAGCAATAGGTCAAAGTCCAAACCCGATCATACAGCGAACGACTGGGGGTCTGCAAGTTAACCCTAAACATGGAACCATAAACGTCGACGAGAACGGCAAAACTAGTCTCGAAGGTGTGTATGCAGGTGGAGACGTTGCCACAGGTGCAGCAACGGTAATTAGCGCTATGGGTGCCGGCAAACGAGCAGCTAGAGCAATGCATGAATACCTGATGAACAAGAAATAGCCNNTGCAACTCCACCTCTTCATGGGATTCTGAGAAGAACATCGCAACTGTATCCAACTAAACCGGCAATTGTTTATTCCAACACTACGATTAGCTACCGAGAGTTGGATGCTCTCTCGGACCGTTTTGCCTCTTCCCTTTCAACCCTCGGCGTC
>DUHG01000125.1 GCA_013330975.1 Candidatus Bathyarchaeota archaeon | reverse complement strand
TGCTAGTCCTGCTGCTGGCTGGAGATTTGGCGGATGGACCGGCAACCTGACTGGAATCCTAAATCCTTCTTCAATCACGATTACGGGTAACAGTGCTGTAACAGCCGTTTTTGTGGCAAACCAGTACACGATCAGTGCTTCTGCCAGTGAAGGGGGCTCAATAAGTCCCTCTGGAATTACCATTGTTGACAATGGTGGGAATCAAACATACAACATAACTGCGAGTTTCGGCTACCACATTGTCAGCGTCACAGTTAACGGCACCAGTGTTGGTGTTGTGAATTCTTACATGGTTTCCAACGTAACAGGAGATACAACGATTGCTGCAAACTTCGTACTGAATGCTTTTGCAATCAATTCTTGGGCTGGTCCTAATGGATCCATCGACCCTAATGGAACTGTAGCTGTTGCTTACGGGGAAACACAACTGTTTGCAATTTCTCCTGACGTAGGTTTCCATATAGCTGAAGTCTTGGTTGACGGAGTTTCTATTGGGGCTGTAACACCGTACGCGTTTGAGAATGTTACCAGCAATCACGAGATCTCGGTAACCTTTGAATACAATTTCCACACAATCGAATCCAATGCTGGTCCCAACGGAACAATCAGCCCTGCAGGAATAGTCGTTGCTGACTGGAACGCAACTCAGAGCTACACAATAACACCAGACGAAAACTATCGTATCGAAGACGTGATTGTGGATGGCGTCTCAGTTGGTGCAGTGTCTTCCTACGTTTTCGCTCAAATCAAATCAGATCACAACATAACTGCAAGCTTTGCCCTAAACGTGAACTTCTTCATCAATATCATCAGCGAATATGGATCGACCACATCTTCAGCATTGGTCAACGCTGGCGACAGTCACACGGTCTCAGTCACAGAATCCGAAGGCGATGCAAGCCACCGATGGATCTGCACAGGGTACAGCGTAGATGGGGGGCAAATAGTTGCAGGCGCGAGCTACACCTTTGCAAATGTTCGGTCAAATCATACAATAGCCTTCAACTGGCAGGAACAATACTATTTGAATGTAGTCTCGCCAGAAGGTTCAGCAACTGGGAGCGGCTGGTACGACGCAGGTACGACAATCACCGTCTCTGTATCCAGCAATCCGCGCACGATTGGAAACGGGGTCAGGCTAGTTTTCATTGGTTGGAATGGCGATGCCTCAGGAATGGCTTTGACGAGCAACCCCATTCAAGTGGACGGTCCAAAAACAGCAACAACTGACTGGACCACCGAGTATCAAGTAACTTACGCCGCACAAGGAAACGTTTTACCCCTGTCTGCTCCACAAACAGAATGGGTGACTTCTGGAGAGGCGGCAAAAGGCACGTTTCCAACGACACTAATGAATCCCGCCGGCAACACAAGAAACATCTTGGTCAATGACAACCGACCAGCCACCATCACCGAAGCAACAACTATAACTGGCGCATACAAGACCGAACATCTAGTTGTATTCATCCAGAACGGTTTGGAATCGGATGTGAAGGGCACAGTTGCCACTATACTCGAAAAAACCTACGATAAAATCCCAAACAACATTTGGATCGAGGCTGGTCACTCAGTCACCTTTACCTACAAATCAACAGTTGAAAGCACAACAAGAGGCAAACAATACCTGCTGACTAGCACTAACTCTACTTCACCCTTGACAATAAATGAGCCAATAACGATTCAAGCATATTACGAGCCCCAAACGAGCTCTAATCTGAACACGATTTTGCTGGCGGCTGTGATTCTGTCAATTCCACCACTGGTAGCGATCCCGACATTTGCGCTGCGGAAAAGAAAGAGAAAAATCACTCCAATCGCGATTGGAGGAGGCTCCGTTAGCCCGGGGACTGTGCAGACTATAGAGCCCGGAGACGACAGCACTGTGTTCATAATCACAGCTAATCCAGGCTATAGAATTGCGGATGTAGTAATTGACAACTATCTGCATTTGGGCGCAGTAAGGACCTACAAATTCCAGAATGTGACTGAAAACCATACAATCTCCGCAATCTTCTATGAAGACTAGCAAACAGAAAAGTGGCAAGCAAAACATCTAGTAATGAACCAGAAAACAGCCGATTCTTTGATCACCTTGCCTCAAAATGTTAGAACTGCAATTGTGTCTGTAGCTCCGAAAAGATATGTAGCGGACCTTTTGGTGTTTTTCAAGAAAGAAATAGAGACGTTGTCACTGAGATTCTTCTCACTGAGAATTAGGTATGGATTTGGGTAAGATTCTGAAAAACGAATTAATACTTTTTATGGGCAGAAAAAGTAAAAGACGCAATTCAAGAAAGAGAGGAAGAAGGATGAAACAAACAAATGTTCATACAGTAGACCTGACCGAGATTGATGGAAACGGAGATTTTTCTTGCCCGAAATGCCGCGCAATAATTTCTCCTGATGACACTACTGAAAAGAACTACTCGATCTTGGACTCAAAGGCTAGCCCTAATGGTCTGGAGGAAGTGGTGATTGTCTGCAACCTTTGCGGAAGCTACATTCATCTGACTGGTTTTTCTCTCCTTAAAGAAGTCGCCTAGCCTGCGATTATAATAGCGCCGCTGCTCTTATTCCCTTAGCAAGGACTCCGAGAGGTAAGACTCTACCAAGGAGGCTTGCCGGTCTGAAGAAGGACCCGATTGTAGTCGTTGCAGATTTTGTAGGCATCGTATATGTTCCAGATCCAGAAAGCCAAAGGCAAAAACATTGGAAATATCAGCCAGAAGAAAAACACGGCTATTATCGCTGTTAGAGGGATTCCAATGAAAAGAAAGAGCAAACCCCTGCCTATTTGACCCGCGTACATTTGACCCAAACCTGGAATTATGAGTGAAAGCACAGCTGCCAAACCTGAATTTTTGGTGCCGATGGTTACCGCTGAAGACGGCAGTTCTCCGTGTACTGGGATGGTCTTTAATGATTCGCCACAATAGGGGCATATATTCATTTCTTCAGTCACTTCTTTTCCACATTTAGGACAGAACGGCATTTTTCACACCCTCACTTCATATTTAGGCATTAGCAATAAAAAATTTTTGAAGTGAGGAGTCGAATATTACCATTTTAAGACATGAAACAAGCAGAATGCTCTCTCTCAAAGATGCCTCTGAATTTTAGCTTCAAACATTTTGAGAATCTATTCTTGGAATTCAATATTGAAAACTGGTGCTAGTACTGCTGCTATGAAGTGTTCAAATCTCACCCTTTCTTCAAAACTCTCAACCGCCAGGAATTGGAAGCTGCAGTTGCTCATAATGTAGTCCGAAATCTCAAGTTCGCTTTTTGAACCCAATTCCTGTCCCAGTTTCTCTCTGAACTTGCCACCTTTGTTGTTTCCCCTCTTGTGCTGAAGTAAAGCAATCCTGAGGTTGCCGCTCTTTTCAGCATAAATTATTCGTTTCAGGCTCTTGTCGTGAATAATATAGATGCCTGGTGTATCAGGAACTTGCTCTGAATTGGCTTCAGCAAACTCCAACGCTGGTTGATCAATAATCTGTTTGAGCTTCGCAAGATACACGGAATTAGTTCTTTCAAGAGTATTATTGGTTATTTCTGATGTAGTTGGATGAGCCTCGTGAGCCAAAATCTCAGGTTCTGGGAGTTCAGAGGCTGCGGTTTCTTTCAAAGAGTATCTTCCTGATCCTGCCTGCCTGAGAACTCTATCTTCTGGGGGAAAGAAAGACGATTTGCTTTCTACGCTGAGATCATCCATTATTGTTTCAATGTTTTTCCATTCTTTACCATACTTTGACCTGAGATACTCTCTCACTTCAAGTGCAGTTCCTGACCCACCCAAACCAGTCACTGCTTCAACTATTGCATCTTTCAAGTTGAAAGCCATCGCCATCTGGTACCACCATAAGCACTATATGGTTGTAAGTCGTTTCTGTTCTAATACTTTTGTCTGACAATGTTTTTGAAATGCTTTCACAAAATTAGCCATGGGACTATTTTGCATATTTTTGTTCTGGCACTAGTACTGTGAATGTTAGATTCTCAATCCTGTCCCTTATGTGTGGTTCAGCACATTTTTTTGTCGAACCTATCCAGTAGAGGCTCCAGCCAAAAAACCAGAAAAATATCACTAAAGGCATGATCAGAAGCGAGATGGTTCTGTGTCGCTTGTGCATCAATTAGTAGTTCTTTTGAATTGGTTAAAATAATTTTCTAACATGCTAATGTATCTCTAACAAATAGTATCTCTTCATTTGGTGGTATTCCAAGCTAGAGGGTTCTGTCGTGCCAACCAGCTACGGGTCATTTTGGTATCTTCAAGAGCTGCCCGCTTTAGGACACAGATAGTTACCATCTGCCTTCTTCCCACCCGGAATCGGTTATAACCTTCTGCATGCAAGGATGAAGGTTACTTGGCAACTGCTTGAAAAAAGCGTACTCCGAGTGTTCATCATTCAACACGACGTTGCTACTTTTGCTCCTGCAAAAATAGGCAATGGTTATGTCATGTCGCTCTGGGAAAACCCGAGAATACACGTTAATTAATCTGCATTCGTCAAGTTCGAGGCCAGTTTCTTCCTTAACTTCACGGCGTAATGCCTCTTCTGTGGATTCACCTTTGCGGATTCTTCCCCCCGGGAACCACCATTCGCCTTTGGCCGGTGCGTTGTTTCTCTTCAGTAGCAGAAGGGCGCCATCGAATATGATCAGAGCTTCAGAGGAAACGATCGGAATACTCTTTTCTATTTGAGAGTAAAGAAGATCTGGAATGTAGTCGGTTTCTTCATCTTTTGAGTTTGAATTGTTGTTCATCATTAGGCACCAAAGTACGAAGAGGTGAGAGCATGAGAAGCGAGACCATGAATATAGACTTTAAGCTTCAGCATGAGTAGATCTGCAGTTCTCGAAGCAGATGACAAGAATACGTTGGGAGATTGTCATCAACGTTGATTTGTCCCGAGGCAGTCAATTTANNTGAATTTGACTTCTCTTTTTTCGCCAGAGAAGTATCACAATAGGAATAGTCGCTGCCAGCAATATGGCCCCTATTACGATTTCATAGGGTATGAAATTTGAGGTTGCACTCACATTCGCTATTGACCAAATCCGCATGTCAGGATCACACAAAGTTCCAAGTGCAGTACAGCCGACAGTAATAATTTCCAAAACGCCATCCTTGTCGACGTCACCATTGCCAACGTTCCAAGCACACGCACCATCATCAAAAGTCCATTCCGCGCTTTGCTCCAAAACCAGAGCCGTTCCATCAAATCCCCACACTCTCAGTTGCCCTCGATCGTGCAGTGCTTCACTATTCTTGAAGCTATCTTCGGCCGCAGTTATGCCACTTGTCACAACTTCCTTTTTTCCATCGTTGTCAACGTCATTAACCGAGATGGATTTAACTTCAGTTAGATAATCAGTTGCCCATTCCTGGCTCTCGAGTCGTGTCAAAGCCTGTCCATCCCACCTCCAAACCCCAAGCTGAGCCTTTACCACGTCTCCATCAAAAGCAAATCCGCCAGAGATCACTTCCGATAACTTGTTGCCATCCAAATCTGCTGCCTTAACGTTATTTACAATCGTGTTGCCTTGAATTGCACCAGCTATGGTTCTGGCACAAACGTCCGGAACAAGTTGCCAGTTTTCGCTTGCTTTCAACAAGAATTCTTTGCCGTTCCATTGCCAAAGGCTGAGCTGTCCCATGCTATTGTTTAGGTAGTTAGAGTAACCTCCCACGACAATTTCAACTATCCCCTCGTTATCTAAGTCGCCAGCGAACACGGAATTGGCGTTCGTCACATTAGCTGCATCTAAATCAAACTTTCCTGCCAAACTCAGCCCTTCATCTTTGAAATGCCACAAACAAAGCTGTCCAGTGTTCAAAGAATTCTTTCGCAATCTGCCCACAGTTATAACCTCGGATTTTCCATCTTTGTCAACGTCACCTGCGAAGATTGAACTAACCGATACTCCCTCACTGTGGGCTTTCAACTTCAATTCTTGATTTTCCAAAACCCAAATCCTCAGACAGGAAGACGTGTAGTTGCCCGTTTCATTCCAACAGGATCCAGCGGTGGCAATCTCAACTTTCCCGTCGTCGTCAAAATCAGCGGCATACAGACAGATGATATTTCCAATCCAATTAGCATGGGCTTTTAGCGTCACATTCTCCCCATTCCAACTCCACACCCTCAAAGGCGCCTCACTGACAGTTCTAGATCCATTAAGAGTGCCATACGCAAAGCCTCCTGTCAATATTTCCGTGGCGCCATCGCCGTCAACATCTCCCACAAAAATGTTTTGAGTTCCATAGACACAGGTGCCTCCTTCACGGTAAGTATCCCAATTTTGCTCACCCTCCAGGTTGAACCCCTCACTTTGCCCGCTAGAGGCAGACAATATAGATGAAATGAAAAGAATTGCAAAGAGCGAAATCGCCAAAAGAGATCTATATTGGGCCTTCATGCACAATCCACAGTTTAATCAACAAATAGCTAGAACTAATTGAGCTTTAAATCTTCTACTGCTTGAGCACTTTGAATCTAACCAGCAACGACATTTTAGTCAATTTCTCCAGCAAATGAGTATCAGGCAAAACAGAGTCTCCCTTTTCCCTAACCTTGATTTATTTTCTAAGAAGCCTTGCAGATAAATCGAGATTAAATAATCAGGCAAGAAAAGTGAGAAGACTCTGGTTCATAAGCAGAAGAATCCCCTGACCCATACACAATAGACCCAAAATCGTTAACACGGGCCAAGAACCCAAAACCATCCCGAAAAGTTTTGCCAACTCCTCAACAAACTTGAAAATCAAGAAAACAATCAAAGCTGGAATAAAGAATACGATCAGATAAATCCAAAGAGAAGAAATACCGAGGATAGTCGCTGGCAGAGGAAAATACAGATACAGAAGCCCAACGCAGGTCAAGCCCACAATTAAACCCAGCAGCGCACTGAATGAAATCCGGGTCATGGGTTTAAGAACTAACCCTAAACCTGTAACAAGAAGTAACCCCCAGATGTCCCATCGTTCAGCTCGACCAAACAGAACCATTACTCCTGTGACAAGCATCAATATTCCGGCGAAGAACCCGAGCGCCTTGACGGCGTTACCGGCTGCGCCTTTCCTGAAGGTGCCATATAGCATCGAAACAGAAACGAAACCACCGAAGATCAAGATAAAAGGAGCCCAAGCAGCCAACACTGAAAGCGACGACAGATCCAAATTGAATCACCAGCGTACAAGCAGATTCATGACTCTTATAGCTTATCTCCGGAAAGAAAAAAATCGCTTGTTCTAACATTTATATTCGCATAATAACATTGCGTCTTGAGCAACCACCAGTCTAGGTGCTGTTTAATTGGCAAGACAATTAAAAAAAAGCGAGCGGCCGATATCAAAACTTGTTTCTCTTGAGGGCAAGAAGGCACTAATTACAGGTTCAGCTACAGGTATCGGCGCAGCAATCGCCAAGAGATTTGCCGAATCTGGCGCCTCTCTGGATCTCGTAGACGTGAACGAGCAAAAACTGAACAAAGTAAAAGATAACCTTCAACAGTTCAAAACCAATATCGAAATTCACAAAATAAATCTCTGCTCCAGAGAAGAGATCAATGTCCTCTGGAAGGATCTCCAAGGAAAAGAGCCCGACATACTTGTCAACAACGCTGGAATATACCCCCCAAAACCCTTTCTGGATGTTGATGAAACATTCCTTAAGAAAGTGATGGATGTAAACTTAACCGCGGTGTTCTTGATGTGCCAGCACATGATAAGAGCAAGAATCAAGAACGGTGGAACAATTATCAACATGGGCTCGATCGAAGCGATACTGCCGCTGAAGGAAGGGCTGGCCCATTATGATATTTCAAAAGCAGGAGTCATTTCTCTCTCCAGGGCTCTTGCCAGCGAATACGGGCGGCACGGATTCAGGATAAATGTTCTNNGGCATTGTTAAGTCAGGCATAGAATACAACATGAGGACACCCCTTGGCAGAATGGGTCAGCCTGACGAGGTTGCCCGCATGGCTTTGGTTCTTGCCAGCGATCTATCAAGCTATGTTAGTGGAGCCCTTGTTGTCGTCGACGGCGGTTTTCTTTCAGCATAGAGGGCACTTTGACTTACACGTATGTATTGGGCGGGGGAGCACCAGTCGCCCATATTTTGCTTTGTAATACTGCCACTGCTCAGGAGGCGAAATTGATTAAAGGAGATTGTAACTCTCCATTTTTCATTTTTTGTTTTCAAAAGTTAACAAGAAATTGCTTTTGCACGCTGGCCGGTCGTTTGCAGGAATGATCTGTTCTAAATTTTCAAACATGCCTGAAAACCGTTTTGCCCCCATTATGGTCAGTTGATGTATCATGTCGATATCCTTAAAAGGTTAAGTTCTGTCTAAGGCGGTATGTTCAAGGATTTGAAGGGCGTAGCGAGCTTCATAAGCGTTGAGAGGGGTCTCATGCTTTTCTTGATCTCGGTTGCTGCTACATTTTTAATAGCCGAAATGACTACATGGCCAGTCGCTCTTTTCTTGGGACTGACAGTGTTCTGTATTTGGAGCGCAGTGGACGCCATGAATAACGTTTGTGATGCAGATCTCGACAAACTTTCAGATCCCTTGCGTGCGCAGTTCACGAAGCGACTGGGAAAAGTTGGTGTGCTAGTGATTTACGCCTTCACCGGCATATCACTGTTGCTGGGCGCGGCCACACAGATGCCAGTAGTCCTCTTGTTTGTGGCCTTGGGCATAATGTTTGGCGTTCTGTATTCTGTACCACCTTTTAGACTCAGACAAACCCGATACAAATCCCTCGTGAACTTCACGGTTGGCGCCATTCCAATCCTGATAGTAGCCGCGTTTTTCAGTGTTTACTCGATAGAAGTTGTATCGCTTGTGCTTTTGCTTGGAGCGACCACGGCAATCAATAGTCTATGGGANNTACGCTCTTATTCCACTGATGATAATTGTAGGCGTACTGTTTCAATTGTCACCTGTATACTACGTTTCACTTGCGGTGCTGGCAGCTCTAATCTCATTTAGGTTGTTCCGGGAAAGGAACACACTGCGCAGCAAAACCGAACCTGCCTCAAAGAAGCTGCTTCTACTTGGCAACACATTGGCCAAAGACTTCGTCATAATCGCCTTGCTTTTCACCGCAAGCTTGGTGATCAGTAGCCTGCTAAAAGTCAACCCTATTTTCTTCTAGGAACAGAACTTAAATCGTTCCGTAACTAGATCTGAAGCTATGAGCCTCCGACAGGTCAGATGCTGGAATACCACAAACCCGCTATATATCAGGTATCACGATGAAGAATGGGGTGTCCCTGAACACGACGACAAGAAACTATTCGAACTGCTGGTGCTGGAAGGTTTTCAAGCCGGTCTAACTTGGGAGCTTATCCTAAAGCGGCGAGAAGCTCTCAAAAAAGCCTTCGCAGACTTCGACCCTCGAATCGTTGGAAGTTTCTCGACGATGGATGTAGAACGAATCCTCAAAAACCCAAACGTTATCCGAAACAAGGCAAAAATAGATGCGACAATTAACAACGCCCAAAGGTTCATCCAACTCCAAAACGATTTCGGATCCTTCGACAAGTTCATCTGGCAATTCGTCAAAGGAAAACCAATTGACAACGCCTTCAAATCCATGTCTGAAATGCCACCGCAAACAGATAAATCACGCGCCATGAGCAAAGAACTCAAGAGCTGCGGATTCAAATTCGTGGGACCTACCATCTGCTACGCCTATATGCAAGCTGTGGGAATGGTCAATGACCACCTCACATCTTGTTTCCGGCACAAACAGATCCAAAACCTCTCATANNCTGATGCTGTAGTCTGCTGGGAGGCGCACACCAGTCTTAGCATCAATCGCCAAAACATAGTTTTCAGCCAAACTAGTGTGAACATGTCCCGCCAGGTCAACAGGGGTTGATCCATCTGGCATCAAATGTACATCCGGGAGAACATTTCCATGATTATCCGCAAATTTCGTTTCGTCACTAACGGCATAAACCATGTTCATTCTCAGAAGCTTGAAAACCACTGTGTTAAGCGCTTGCTGCATGCCAGTTCGCATAAACTTATCCATAACTCTGGTTTCAATATGTTTCAAAGCACCTTTCTGCTCAGGTGTTAGCTTGGCGTTTTCCACAATCCTGAACTTTTCCCCACCTGGCGTGTACTGAAG